>CALBCY010000084.1 GCA_937927195.1 uncultured Chitinophagales bacterium | reverse complement strand
AAGGGCCAATACCATTTTCCCTAATCCTGCTCAGCCTCTTAACAATATTTTCGTCTTGCACGAAAGACTTTGAGGAGACAAATGAAAACATCAATGCGCCAGAGTTGGTCGCGCCACAATTTTTATTGTCGAATGTGATTTATGAAGCGGCCAACAACAATGCATCTTATGGCTGGTTGGCTGGTAATTTTTTGGCACAACATAGTAGCAATCTAGAGTTTCTTCCAATAGATCGATACGATCTTGGAAGCAATACTGAATTGTGGAATGCGAGCTATAAATTGCTCAACGATCTCGAGAGTATCAAAGAATCGGAATCGAGCAATGAATCTTATAATGCAGTTGCAGATATTTTACGTGCTTACCTTGCTGCAAATCTCACAGATCTTTGGAACGATGTTCCTTTCTCTGAAGCGCTGCAGGGAAAATCTAAGGAAAATTTCACTCCCAGCTATGACAGTCAGGAAAGCATTTACACAAGCGCAGGAGGAATTTTAGACCTTTTAGAAAAAGCTGCACTTGTCTTAGAAAATAGCAATGCTCCGATTGAAGGAGACATTTTATACAATGGAAATTTAGGGCAGTGGGTGAAATTTGCCAACTCCTTGCGCATAAGATATTTGTTGAGAATTAGCAATAAATTGGATGTTGGAGCAGCGATGACAGAAATAGTTAATTCAGGACAAATGTTTATGGGAAACAGCGACAATGCAGAAATTCCATACCTCTCGACAGCTCCGAATCAATGGTTCATTTTTACAGAACGAGAAGGGCGATATGCCGATGTAAGAATGAGTGCAACGAGCGACTCTATCCTCCACACTTTTAACGATCCAAGAATGAGCGTCTTATTCAAAGCTTCAGTCACATCAAGCAATGAAGGTAATCCATTATTCAATGGCATTCCAAACGGTTTGAGTAGAGACAGCCAGAATGCTTTCAACCTCAGCGACGTTTCTTTATTGGGGGAGCGATTCAGAGATCGTCCAGATGGTTTATCTGCGGTTTTCATGCAATACAGTGAATTGATGTTTGCTTTGGCAGAAGCCAGGGAACGAGGAATCATAACTCTTGACGGAGCAGCATTTTATTATGAGAACGGCATCAATGCCAATTTTGAATATTTGGATTTGGAAACTTCTCTTGATTACATTCAAAATGAGACAGTCGCTTTAAATGGCAATGATCACTTGAATAAAATTTTAAGCCAAAAATGGATTTCATTGATGATGACAGGATACGAAGCTTGGTTCAATTACAGAAGAACAGGTCTTCCCGTATTGAACATACCGCAAGACAATCTCAACAACAACATTTTCCCTGTTCGTTATCGTTATCCTGAAAGCGAACAAGCTGCCAATTCTGGCAACTACAATGATGCAGTGGATGCAATTGGTGGAGATACTTATAATAGCAAAGGTTGGTGGGAGGCGTTTTAGTACGCTTCGCTGTTGGTAGGGAGCCGAGGGCTCCTGTTGGTACATTCGCCTTCGGCTTTGCTGTTTGTACGCCTTTGGTGACCTTTGGTAAACTTTGGCTGTTGGATTGAATCTTGAAAAACGAACATAAAAAAGAACCGAATAGCGAAAACCGAATAGCTACGACAAAACACTTAAAGGCAACGAATGGATATAACAACCTGGCAATGGATACTCGTAATCGGATTCAGTCTGATCTTATTCTTGCTTGCCCCATATTCAAAAACGGGCAAGGAGTTTTTCAAGGCCACGAAAAAAGATAAGCGTCCTGGTTTTTGGATGTTGTGCAGCAGTCTTGTGATTTCATGGATATTTGCAAAATCCATAACCAATGCTGCCAACTTGGGGATGGCCTTCGGTTTTGTAGGTGGTTTTGCCTATGCGACCTATTATTTATCTTTCTTGGTGGCTGGTTTTGTTTTGTATAAAATGCGAGTCAATGGAGGTATAAAAAGCATCCATGAATTCCTTCAAAATAAATTTGGCCGTGGAGCGGTTATCCTTTTTTCCGTTCTGATAGCCTTTCGGTTGTTTAATGAAATTTGGTCCAATACAATGGTCATTGGATCCTATTTCGGAGATGCGGGAAGTAGTTCTTACTATTGGGCCATAATCGCCTTTACTCTTTTAACATTGGCATACTCACTTAAAGGTGGCTTGAGAAGTTCTCTGATGACCGATATGATTCAAATGGCTTTGTTTGGTGTTTTGCTATTTTTCATTTTAGCCCAAATATTACCAGCTGAAAACATGGATGTGGTAAAATTTGTGGAAAGTGGTGAATGGAAAATGGCAGCAGGGCTCAATCTGTTTTTTGTAGCTTTGATACAGGTCTTTTCCTATCCATTTCACGATCCGGTACTAACTGACAGGGCTTTCCTTTCAGATCCCAAAACCACCTTAAAAAGTTTTATCTGGGCCACTCCAATTGGGTTTATCTGCATCTTATTGTTCAGTTTTGTCGGAATTTTTGGGCAATTTCAAGGCTTGTCAGGCCAAGCACCGGTAGAAGTTGCCAAACTCTTTGGAGTTGGAATGATGTTGATGATCAATTTCATAATGATCACCTCAGCAGCCTCCACACTAGATTCAACTTTTGCAAGCTTTTCTAAGCTGGTGACAATAGATTTAAGCAAGAACAAAACCCTTATTAAAAACGTATCCGTATCTAAAGGACGCTTGGCAATGGCTGGCCTGGCTCTGTTGGGAACGATACCTGTCTTTATGGGTGCTGAAATTTTATCAGCAACTACGGTTAGTGGAACCATGGTAATTGGCTTAGCGCCAGTATTCATTTTATGGAAAATTGATGTTCCAACACCATCTTTTTACCTTTCTGTTATTTTAGGAATCATTTTTGGTGTAATTTTAAGCCTCGGTCTATGGCCGGAAATACTTAATCTAAGCAGTGGTAAATATGGAGATTTACTATCTGTAAATATAATCGGAACTATTTTATGCTTCACCCTATATCTAAGCCCCAAGTTTTTGGCAAAAAGATGAATAATTTTAGATCAAAATACATAGGAAGTTTATCTGGAAAAGTACTTGTATTTGGAGGTGCTTACAGTAATTTGCAAGCTTTGGAAGCGCTGCGAAACATTGCTACTGAAAAAAACATTTCGCCAACAAATATAATTTGCACTGGAGATGTGGTTGGCTATTGTGCTCAACCAGAAGAAGTTGTTCAATCTGTGAAGGAATGGGGAATTCATTCTATTTGTGGCAATGTTGAAATACAAATCAGAGAAGGCAAAGAGGATTGTGGTTGCAATTTTGAAGAAGAGTCTGCTTGCAATATTTATTCTAAAAGTTGGTATCCATATGCTCAGTCAAGATTAAGTAAAAACTCAGTAAACTGGATGAAGGATTTGCCAAACTTTCTGGAATTCGATTATGATTGCAAAAGTTTCAAGGTGCTACATGGTTCTTATACAAACGTTTCAGAATTTATCTTCAAATCAACTTCCCGTTTTGTAAAATCAAGGGATCTTACGAGCTCCTTTTCAGATGTTGTATTAGCTGGACATTCTGGTCTGCCTTTTAATCAAGTTTTAGGTGAAAAACACTGGCTAAATCCAGGAGTAATCGGCATGCCTGCAAATGATGGAACGAGCAGAGTTTGGTATATGCTATTGGATGATACAGATGGGTTTTCCTTTAGTCATCATTCCTATGAATATGATCATTTACAAGCCGCTCATTTGATGAGGGAAGCTTTATTACCTGAGCAATATGCTTTGACCTTGAGTACAGGTCTTTGGGACAATTGCGATGTCCTTCCACTTGTTGAAACGGAACAGCAGGGAGTTCCAATTGACTTGGATAAAGTTTTGTCCTCGTAAAAATGAAAAGGCAAGCGTGAACATTAGCACGTTAAATTGCATTAATTAGACAAAGTATTTCTATGAATATAGGTATTGTTTGTTATCCTACTTATGGTGGTAGTGGAGTTGTGGCAACAGAATTGGGGAAAGCCTTGGCAATGAAGGGCCATTCGGTACATTTCATTTCATATAAACAACCTTTCCGATTGGTGCAATTTTTGGAGAACATTACCTTCCACGAGGTTAGTTTCACCAACTATCCGCTATTTGAATTTCCACCTTATGAAACAGCTTTAGCGAGCAAATTGGTTGATACTGTGAAGTTCAGTAAGCTGGATTTGATTCATGTTCATTACGCCATTCCTCATGCTTCGGCAGCATTTTTGGCCAAGAGTATTTTGAAATCTCAGGGCATTGACATTCCAGTGGTAACCACCTTACATGGAACTGATATTACACTGGTGGGAAAAGACGTAACCTATGCTCCTGTCGTTCAATTCTCGATCAATCAATCGGATGGCGTAACTGCTGTTTCACAGTCCTTGAAAGAAGAAACCCATAATTTGTTTGACATTGACAATGAAATAAAAGTCATTCCGAATTTCATTGACTTGGATGCTTTTAGAAAATTGGACAAAGGTCATTTCAAAAAAGCAATTGCGCCGAACAATGAAGCCATATTGGTCCACATTTCCAATTTCAGAAAAGTAAAAAGAATAGAAGATGTTATCACCACTTTTAGTAAAATTGTAAAAAAACATCCATCTAAGCTTTTGTTAATCGGAGATGGACCAGAGCGTAAAAAGGCGGAAACCATGTGTCGTGAATTGGGAACTTGCGACGATGTTCGCTTTCTTGGCAAACAAGATGCGGTTGGAGAATTATTGGCTGTTTCGGATTTGTTCTTGTTGCCTTCTGAAAGTGAAAGTTTTGGTCTTGCGGCGCTAGAAGCGATGGCATGTGAAGTTCCTGTAATCTCGTCTAATGCTGGTGGGATTCCAGAAATCAATGAGCACAACAAAACGGGATTTTTAAGCGAAGTTGGAGACACTGAGTCTATGGCGGCCAATGCCTTGAAGCTTTTGAAGAATCCTGAAATGCTGACTGAGTTTAGAAAGAATGCTTTAGCGAAAGCTTACACATTTGACATAAAAAACATTTTACCCATCTACGAAGGGTATTATGAAGAAGTGATTGACAAAGTAAAAAAGCCTGTGGCATAATTGGGTTTAAGGATTCCAATTGATCATCCAATTGATCGTTAGTAAACGGAAGGCTTATTTTATTGTCAAAATAAACAGTAATTAAAAAATAAGACCATGCTCCATTTTCTTGTAGCCCTTTTCATGAATTTAGGCTTGTTATTTCCCAATGACACCCATACTTTGAAGCTGATAATTACAGACATGAATGAGAATTACACTGGGACTTTATTGGTTTCGCTGTACAAAAGGGAAGACAGTTGGCCTTATGAACCTCGCAAATACTTTTACTTCAAAAAGTCAGAAAAATCCTCGCTTAATCCTTTTGTATGTGAAATAGAATTGGAATCTGGAGAATACGCAATCGCATTATTAGATGATTTGGATGAGGACCTTGAAATGAAATACAATTTTATCGGTCTGCCAAAAGAAGGATTCAGTTTTTCCAGTGGTGCAGGAATTAAAGCCTTCAAAGCGCCAACCTTTGATGATTGTTCATTTGTAATTGAGGACGATATGAATATGAATTTCGAAATGGTGTATTGGCTCAATTAATTACCATTCTGACTCAGCTAACTTTGGCCATTAGATAACTGTCAACAAACTCTCCTTCAATGATATTGGTCCGACTCAATTTCCCTTCAATCTTGTAACCTAGATCGATGTTCAATTGTACATCATTGAAATGTGTTTGAAAAACGGTTTGTTCCAACCTTTTGATATTATGCTTAAGGGCATAAGATTCTATCTCCTCAAGTAGTTTCTTTTTTACTTGTGGCAAATTAAAATCCCGTAAGAAACCTAGTTTGACTTTCGCCAAATGTCGATTCTCCTTTAAGAGACCAGAAATCAAACGACCATAACCAATTATCTCCTTGTTGTCTCCAACAACGAGAAAAAAGTGGTAATTGGAACATTGCCCATATATCCTGAGATTGGAAATCTTTGCTCCAATGTCGGCTTGTCCTTGTTCCTGTTCGAGAAGAATTTTCTCTCTTATGTTAATATACTGAGACCAATTATTTTCAGTCCCTGTTACAATACTTATATTTTTATCTACAACTATCAAAGCATTTGATTTTAATGGTTGTAGCTTAGCTCGCATCTACGACTAAGACAATCCAAAAACCGTTCCTTTTTAGTCATTCAGCAAAACTTTTTTTTATAAATATGTTTTCTGTAGTAAAATATCAGCCAAAATGCGGGAAATGCAAGCACATCCAAAAATTTGAATCCAGTCGAATATTCAATTTCATCAGAAATAATTGTACCTGAATAAATGCCTGAATCCTCAGCTATAGCAGCGTTTATAATCCGATGCTTGTGTTTCCAACTGCTTAAAGGGAAAGGTAATTTAACACCTTCGTCAATAAAATAAATTTCTTTTTCAGTTTGCTCGAATTCTGTAATGAGGCTGTACCACTTTTGTCCTAAAAAAAGTTCTATGTGAACTTGGTCATCTACTTTACAACCATCAAATCTTAACAAATTCATTGGCATTAAGGGTGGAGCCAAATCTTTAAACAACTCTTCAGTGAATCCATCAAAGACCTCTTCCATTGCATTAGAAACTACAGTCTGTATTTTTATCTTCATTTTCTTGGGGTATATAACTCGTCTACTTTCTCAAGCAGCCAGTTCTTGTCTGCAATCTGATCTGTTTTATCAATCGTTTCTCTTAAATCTTTTAACTTCTTTTTATCTCTTGGATTTATCTTAATCAATCTCTTCAAAAGTCTAATCAGGTTAAGATAATTGGTCCGATGCCTGTCAGAGATCAATTTTCTGCGACGAAGCAATTGTTTGAAACTTTCAGTCAAAGAAAACAGCGCATCAATTTCTTCCGTTTCATAATACGACTTTAACAGCAAAGCTTTAGAGTCGAGTTTGTAAAACACATCGCTGTACTCCACCATCTGCAGCAACTCCAAAACCTTTTTATACTTCTGGATGGAGAAATAATATCTTGCTAGGTTAAAGGTGTAAGCATTTTTGGGTTCAGATCCTCCAATCTTCTTTTTATAGTCATGAATAAATTCATATACCCAATCATACTCTTTAAGGCGAAGACCGAGTGTTACGACATTCTTATAATTCCATGGTGAAATAAAACCTTCCTCCACCATGATGCCATTGCCCAGTCCTTGCTGATAGAGCTGAAACAAATTTTGCAAATAATCCAGTTTTCCTGTATTTATCTGCTGAACACAATAATTAAAGGCATAGGCATACAATTCGTTTCCGTAATTGGGGCTGATTTTATCAAAGTTTTCCTGAAGCAATTGCTCCAATTTTTGGAAAAACATTTCATCGTCTTGTCGCATGTTTATTTTCAAAACAGTATAATACATGTTGACGATTGGAATATTTAAATAATCAGACTCCTCCAATACATGAATAATACCCTCCAGGAAATCTAATTTATATTCTGCTGATGAAATTTGTTGATGCGAAAAAATTGTATTGGAGGATTGCAGTTTTTTGAGGATATAAAACAAATCTAAGGAATCTGCTTGCTCTTGAAGTCGTCTCGTCTGGGTTCTATTCAATTCACTATTCACCATTTCGTTAAACTCGTGAAATAAATCGTGCTGAAGTAAATAGTAATCAGCGCTAGAACCTTCAATATTCAAAAGATCTTTTTCCAAAACCCTAAAGTGATGAAAAAAGTGCTTGTGTAGATTATTGGCTCGGTAAAAGTTTAAAACCTGTTTCCTTACCTTATATGGATCCACTTGAAGATCCTGATAAGCAATAAACATTTCTAGCTTTTGCAGCAATTCGGACATCAACTTACGCAAAGCGGCATCGTTGTAATCTTTCGAAGGGTATAAATAATCAAACACCTGCTGTTTGTCATCTTCCTCCTTTTCCTCCCAAAGACGATTTTCGACGATGTATCTATACAATAAAGGGAGCTTGTCATTTTCAGTAACAAAATCAGATGAAATAAACTTATTGAATAAAGCTTTTTCTTTTTCCGACAATACCGCTAGAACCTGCACCAACTTACTTTGAAATAACATTTATTTTAAGTTATCACTAATTATTGAATTAAACAAATCTAATTTTCTTGCGCAATTATTAACGCACAAACTACTGTTTTTCTTGTACTTACGTGCAATTTACCTTCAAAAACAGTATAAAAACACAAAAACAAACGATCCAAAATATACTTGTTATTGGACAATAATAAGGCGATTTTTATATTTAATACTTAAGCCCTGTTCAAATTGATTTTGGGCAAAGATTCAAATCCCTGAAACCCTAAGCCTGCAACTGATAAGAAAGATTCTAGTTTAGGTTGAAATATTAAAAAAATGAGAAATTTTTTATATACGTTTATTTTCCTTTTAACAAGTGCTGCTTTGTTTGCTCAGCCCTACGGCAACGAATGGATTGACTACAATCAAACTTATTACAAGTTTCAGTCTGATCACGATGGCCTTGTAAGGATTACTTATGAAACACTTGTTTCAACAGGAATTGACCTTGATGGCAATGGTCTTCGAATTGTTTCCAACGGTCTTGAAATTCCTATTTACATCAATGATCAGGAAAATTTTGGAGCTGGAGACTATATTGAATTTTACGGAAGTAAAAATGATGGAAGTTTTGATGCTTCTTTGTATGAAAGCCCTGAAATGCAAACTCATCCAGCGTTAAGCCTTTTCAGTGATATGCGGACTTATTTCATCTATTCTGATGATTCAGGAACTCCACTTAGATTTAAAGACCTTGCATTTGAAGTTGATGGATCAGAAGAAGCTGAAGCATATTTCATTCACAAATCTAAACAACATTTTAACGATGCTTATCATTTTGGCAAGCCATATTCAGCCTCCGGTGTTTACAACTATTATTCAGATTTTGACGAAGGAGAGGGTTGGACAAGTCAGATAATAAAAGATTATTCGGACATTCCTCCCATTGGCTTCAATTCAGGTTTCGACGTAAATATACCAACGCCAGGTTTATTTGAAGAAGCTACTGAAATGGCCAGATTTAAGTGCAAGCTTATCGGGAGAGATCAGTCTCTAGGGGTATACAACAATCAGAATTTTGAAATCAACTTGGATGGACAAATGCTACTTGAAGGCAGTTTTGCCAACTTCTCGACAGAGAACTACGAAATAATTCTTCCTTTAAGTTCAATAGAAACTGATTCCAATATCAATGATATTCCACATACCATTTTGAATTTTTTGGCTTTAAATGGCACCACCAATGGATTCCCGTATGAATCGGCATTTTCAATTGGTAATTCAGAAATTGAATATCCAAGAGCCTTTGATTTTGGCGGAAGCAATCAATTTCAATTCAATTATGAAGTAGATGGTGATAAATATTTCGAAATAGAAAACTTTGATGGAGGAACCGAAGCGGTTATTTATGACTTAAGCGCATTAAAAAGAATTGTTCCTACAGAAGAAAATGGTATTTACCAATTTAAAGCAGAACAAATCGACCTCATAAGTTCAAGGTCATTTTACATAAGCAATCCAGAGACGACTATTGAAATCACTGACATTGCAGAAAAAAACTTTATAGATTTCTCTTCAATAGATCTGCAAGGAAATTACCTAATCATTTCACATCCAAACCTAACAGTTGGACCGGAAGATCAAGTAGCAAGATATGCTGATTATCGCCAGAGTATTCAAGGCGGTGAATTCAGTTCTCAAGTAGTATTCATCGATGATTTATACGATTCATTTTCGTATGGAATTGAAAAGCACCCATTGGCCATTCAAAACTTCGTCAATTTTGCCATTGATAACTGGGCAACTGTTCCGGAGTATTTAAACTTAATGGGAAAAGGAATAAGATATGATCTAACAAGATACGATTCCATCGCTTACAATAGTTGTCTTGTCCCGTCCTATGGATTTGTTGCTTCTGACAATTTATTGGCTGGAAGGGACTTTGGAGATTATCGTCCCCAGCTTGCTGTAGGAAGAATTCCTGCTCAAAACCCTCTGCAATTGAAGGCTTACCTAGACAAAGTTGTTGAACATGAAAGTCTTCAACAAAATTATAATTGCGAAGACTTAGAAAATATTTCGTGGATGAAAAACACTGTTCAAATTGCAAAAGGATGGGGACAGAATGAGACATCGACATTCTTAAGCTACTTAGACCAATTGGAGAACCATATCAGCGACTCCGCAGGTTACAACATTGTCAATACTTTTCTTGATTCTTATGGGCCAGCGAGTTCTGGCGATTTGACGCCTTATGAAGACAATCCTGAATTTGAAACGAATATTAACGAGGGCTTGGCCATTATTAATTATACGGGTTATTCTCTTCCATCCTGCGTTTGGCAATTTGACATTCAGGAAGCAGAAAGTTATGACAATGCTGGAAAATATCCATTCATTTATGCGAACACCAGCTTTACTGGAAACATCAATGGAGAGCCTCAAATCACTTGCATGGCAGAAGATTTTTTGATGACACCTGGCAAAGGTGCGATTGGCTTTATGGCTCCGACAGATTATAGTTATGCTGGTTATGTTCAAATTATTTCGGAGGCTTTTTTCAAAAACTTAGCTGGTGAATTTTATGGACAATCCGTTGGGAAAAACATTCAAAATACTTTTGCCAGTATTTATCAAGAAGACGATGATTTACTAAAAGCAATTTCCAATGAAATGACTTTTGCTGGAGATCCGGCAATCAAAATTCATTATTTCAAACAAAAAGACATTGACCTTATTGAAGTGATTTCTAATGCCGACACACTCAACAATCTTGCGGATAGCATTTATCTTGATTTGGTTATTGTTAACAACGGTGCTCCATTGGACTCAGCTGTAAACGTTCAAATCAACAGAAGGATAAATCAAACGGCTGAATATCTTTTTAAAGAAATCGAAATTTTCCCAAAAGGTCATAAAGACACTATGCAGCTCAAATTCAAATTGGACTTCTGGGAAGACGGAGAAAATGAATTCATCTGCATCATTGATCCTGAAAATGAGTTGAGTGAAATTTGTGAGGAAAACAATGAAAGCAGTGTAAAAATTAGTTTCCAAACTTGTCAGACCGATTGTGTTTGGCCCGGAGATACCAACAAAGATGGCATCGCAGACAATTGGGATTTATTAAACATCGGTTGGGGATTTGATCAATCGGGCTTCGTTAGAAAAAACGGAAACATTCTATGGGTCCCACAGACAGCGAACAATTGGGGAAATGATTTTAATGATGGCAACAATTACAAACATGCTGATTGCAATGGTGATAGTGAAATAAACAAGAGCGACATTGATGTGATTAAGTTGAACTATGGCAATACTGCTGATAAGAATTCCGAGGATGTTGAAACGGACATTGATTTGGATATTGTTCCCAATCAAACCACTATTCAGCTTGGAGATACCCTTAGTTTTGACTTTGTCCTAGGAAATGAGAACAATCTTGTTGATGTTTACGGCATTGCTTTTTCTGTTGAATACAACCCTATATTTATTGATGAGGAATCGGTTAATATTCGTTTTACAGATTCATTTTTGGGAGATACAATTTCAAACATTTCATTGGTAAAACAGCATTTAGGAAAAGTAGACATTGGTTATTCCAAAACAGATCAATTAAGTGTAATCGGCAGTGGTTCTTTTGGATCCTTGGTCGTAATCATCGACAATCTTGATGGTAAAACAGATTTAGAAGGATTGGAATTCAAAGTTACCGCAGGTGTGGTGATGGATGGTGCTCAGGAGTTAAATTATATAATCGAAAAGTCAGTCAACATCAATTACGTTCAAACTGCGCTCGACGAAATTTCTGGAGAAACAAACCTTGAATCATTCCTTAAAATTTATCCCAACCCTGCATCTGATTATTTAGTTTTTGAATCAAATGAAATGATCGATAATATTTCTATTTATGATTTACAGGGGAAAGAGGTTCTTAACAGAAACGCCTCATCAATCAATTACAGGTTAAATCTGCATGAACTTAAGTCAGGTTTATATCTAGTTGGGATTGAAAAAAACAACCAGATTTATTTCAGAAAAATAATTATCAATTAATAAAAGGGCAGAAAAAAAATATTAAAAACAAGGTTTTATATGTTTTTTTACTATATATTTGCAACATAGATTTGGTAACAATCATTTATGTTCTTGTTTTTGGGACTTTATATTTAGAACATTTTGTTAGTTTGATGAAAGTTACATTAAATCTAAAACTCCGTTAGAAATCTGTTACAGATTTGCAAACAATTATCCGTTTGCAGCTTTCCATTGGGATCGGAAAGCATTTTTATAAAATTGGAATTGGGAAATTTTACTTGGCCATGTCTTGATCTTTTTGATTTAAGACCAGGACGATTAGTGGAATTTAGTCTCTAATTTTATAAAACTGTTATTTGCATCCATGATTGAAACAGTAATAATTGGTAGTGATTTACAACTGAAGGAAAGTTTGATTTCAAAATTTGAAACAATTTTCCCTAATCAGTTTAGTATAGAAACCCACCTGGGTTTCCACCAATTATCCAGTCAAAAATCAAATCCAGAACTTGTACTTTTTGAAATAGATCCACTTTCTACTCCTTCTTCTTATCCCGTTGAAATCCAAGCGTTTCAAGATAGTTGTATTGAAATAATTGGAATCAATACTGAAAAAACCAACAATACAATCTTTCCATTTGAAACCATTGACAATAGTATTGATGACTATTCTTTTTCACTTAAAATTCTTGCTACAAAAAAACTGATAAGCCTCAATAATAAGATTATAAATAGACTAGACAATTTAGAATCCTCATTAAAGATAAACCAGATAGAAAGAATTGCATTTCCCTGCAAAGAAGGTTCGGTATTTTACTCAATAAACTCCATTTGTTATTTCGAAGCTGATGGCAATTACACCTTAATACACTTAGAAGAAGGAGGCACCCAGATAGTAACGAAACAACTAAAAGTTATTGAACGAGGCCTTATGCAAGAACACTTTTTTAGGGTACACCAATCTTATTTAATCAATATAAACTACATATTTAAATACTGCAAAAGCAACAATGCATTTGTTATCATGACGAACGGAAAAAAAATCAATGTATCGCGTTCTAAGAAATCAGACCTGGCAAAATTCATAAACATTTTTTAAACTAAATATATGTTGGAACAAACCAAAATATCCATAAAAGTGCCCAAATACACATTAGACTTTTTATCGTATGTAAGAATGAACAAGTTATCATATCTTAGTAATTATAATTCTAAATTATAAAAATCACCTCATGGAAACAACCTCAAAAAGAAACAATCAAGACCCTGAGTTTCGTCAGTCACCCTTCCTTGATGATGAGTTAAAATTTATTATTGTTAAACTTGTTAAGGATTGGTTTTATAAGACTCCAGATGTAGATTCTGTTTTTCAGGAAGTTAAAGATCGCTTTCGGCAAAAACTAGACCCTCAGGATGCAAGTGATAAAATGCTTTGTTTAAAACTCATCAATAAAATTTGTGGTGATGTAGAAGACAAACTATTACTGGAACAAAAATCGGAGAAGCTGGTCGAAAAATACCAAGCTTATGTAAAACATTTGGTTTACAATACCTTGCTAAAATACTTTCCAGAAAACAAACAAAGTGCAAATCAGGAAATGTTCGGTTGGCTTTTAGAAAATGTAAATGCCAAACTTGTTGAAAAGATCATCTTGGGTAAATTAAATTTTAAAGGGGAAGCATTGTTTAGTGTTTACTTCTACCGAATCATTAAAAATGCGCTTATTGATGAGATAAGAAAATTGCCTAAAGAGAAAATTATTGAACCAGGTGCCTACAATAATTCTGCAATCGATGACATTCCCTCAACGGGCTCTTTACCCGATTACACCAATTTCCTACATTTGATTTCAACTGAATTTCAAAGTAAAGAAGAGCAAAACAAGTTCATTTTTTGCATAAAAATCTTTTACAGGACACAAATAACACTATCTGAACTTAGAAGTTTATTCCCGAATCGACCAAACAAACTATACATTGCTGTTTTAGACACCTTTGGTTCTAATTATTCATTAATGTCAAAAGGCGACCTTTGGGCAGTATTGAATGGCTTCATCTGTGAACTGAGCTACAAACAGCAAACTATAAGAACTACAAAAGACTGGATGAAGAAACATCGAAACAATTTACTTAGATACCTTCTCAAGTCCTATCCAATTTATATTCCAGAACTTTCTACTGGAAAATTGGACAGAGCTTTGGATGAATACTTTGAATACATCATCCATAAACAATTTGCCTAGCAACAGCCATCACACCCAGAAAAAAAATCTAAAAAATTCATTAGGGCCTCCTAATCGACTCGCTAAAAAGCAATCGATTAGGAGGCCTTAATGTTTGAAACCTCATGAAATAATAAATAAATTTCAAAAAGCTCAATCACTTCACGTCCAATTAGGTGAATGAAGGTTATTGATATGATAAAGAGGACAGAATTTATTGACCCTACACACTACATCAAGATGATGGAAAGTGATAGGAGGGAAGAAATTCCAAGACAATTGTTTGAAGCAGTAAGAAAGAATGTTGTTTTAAGATCAGAGGCCATAAAATTGATGTCCCTCAACTCTTCACTTAAAAAGTATCAGTCCACAAAATTAGACTCAACCAAGCAATAATCATATTTTCAAATTTGATGCAAAACTTTAAAAGTCAAAATGCAGTCGATCAAAGACTGAAGAAAATAGGGCAGCTTTGGCAGCAATTTGCCAAGAAAGAAAAAGCCAAAATTTGCCTTTGGCACATTGATGATGATGAGTCACAATTAATGAATTCATTTTTCCAAACAGAAACTTCTGAAGTAGGAAATTTAAATGACTTTTTTTTAGAGTTTGAAAGCGAGTTCAAAAACTCGACCCAATATACAAATGATCTAATCACAGAACTCGAATCTCAATTGGATGATGTTCGGGAAGAATTGGATAAAGAAAAAATAGAGGTCTCTTGGACTCCTCAAAAAACAAAAGCAATTTTCCAAAACCCAGAAAATTTCACTAACAATCTTCAATATTTCATTCAAAGTATTCCATCAATATCTGATGGTTTAATTGTAGCCTATCTTCGTCCGCCCAAAATTTCTGATTTAAATAAATTTCTTCATTGGATTGGGAAAGCTATAGAATCGGGAATCCCTAAAAGAGTAAGAATTTGCCTTCTACAAACAGAATCAAATCCGCTCTACAATGATTTGATTGAAGTATTTCCTGTAGACTTAACAGTTCTATGCCCAGAGCTAGATATTGATTCAATGATGAGCCAATTGGCCGCAATGGGTGATCCCAAAAACCCAGGAGTACAATACAGAAAAAAATTTATTGCAATAACGCAGGCTGGCAAAAAACAAAATTTAGGTCTGGTAGATAAGTTGTCAAAGCAAGCACTCGATTTAACGAAAAAGAATAAATGGCCTCACCTTGAAGTCTTTACACATTCCCTGGTGGCAACAATTCAAATGAATGCAAAAAAGATGGACATGGCTTTGAAAAACTTTGGCAAAGCAAGAAGTGTTGCTCAAAATGGAACAGCACCTGTTTTGAAAAAATTACTACCAACTACGATATTTTCACAAGCTGCCGTTCACATCATCAATAAGAACTTCAAAGAGTCCGCAGCTCTTTACGAAGAGGCTGTTGGTCCAAGTCAATTAGCCGATGATCTTTTTGGTGAAATGGAGGCCTGGCGAATGGCAGCAATGTCTTACGAAGCAGAACAAGACTTGACCAAGGCTTGGCTATGTAATCAAAATGCAGTTAAAGTGGGAGAAAAAATGAGAGACTCTATTCTCGATGAAATAAAAAAAGAAGATTCTAATCCTGACGATATTGAAATCAGAAAAGGAATGCTTAGAAACAGTATGTTACCATACATCGGTGATGCATTACTCCGATTGGCTGAATCGATGAATCTTCCAAAATCGAAATTGGTCACCCGACAAAAAATGATTGAATTGGTTGGCATAGATTGGGAAGAACGTGTTGAATTTAAATCCATTTTGAAATGATCCCCGCAGTCAAAATGATGGATCCGGTGATGGGTGTTGATGTGCATATGGTTTTTAT
This sequence comes from uncultured Chitinophagales bacterium, assembly GCA_937927195.1. Lineage (GTDB taxonomy): Bacteria > Bacteroidota > Bacteroidia > Chitinophagales > UBA2359 > JAHDGP01. The sequence goes on along the minus strand of CALBCY010000084.1, from coordinate 18,883 downwards.
ACCTGCGCCACCGGCACCACCTATTCCTACCCCACTCCCACATCCATTTGTGGGCATGTTAATGGATCCGGGCAAGATGTCCCCAACAGGAGCTAAAGTAAGAATCAACAATATGCCAGCTGGTATTGCTGGATTCAATGCCAAAGCTGTACCACCACACATTCCAATGGGCGCTGGTTTTGTTCCCCCTCCTCCAACCAACGACGGCGAATTATTCATGGGAAGCGCCACCGTACTTGCGGATGGCGACGTATTGGGCTCTATGGGTGGACAGGTTCTAACCTGTCAAACAGTTGGCATCCCTCCTCCTCCTAGAAAAAGCAAACCAATGCCACTTATGGGTTTGTATTCACCAACATCAAGTGTTATGTCCATTCCCGCAGGACCACCAGTTTTGGTCGGTGGACCACCAACAATTACCATGATGGCACCACCAGTTCCTAAGGGAGGCGGAGGCGGGAAAGCCAAGGGAAAGAAAAAAATGGGCCGGCTTTTTAGAAACAAAAAAGCAAAAATAAAAAAAGTAAAAAATGAGGAAGGCTCTTCCAGAAATGAAGCACCAACTTCTGCTTGCACTACCGCAGGTCATCCTGTCGATGTTGCAACAGGAAAAGTTTACACCGATTTTACCGACTTTGAAATCAACGGACCAATTCCTTTAAAATTTGAAAGAATCTGGTATTCAACTTCGGTTTACGATGGCCCTGTTGGCCACGGATGGCATCATTCTTACGATTGGGGATTGAATGTTGACACCAATGACGAATCAGTCGTCGTGAGATTGAATGATGGCAGAACCATACGATTTCCCTTCTTAGAAGTCGGTGAAGAAGCAGTTAGCAGTCTTGACAAAATAAGGCTTTACAAAACTGAAGATGGGTATTTTATTAAAGACCAAAATCAATATGCCTACTATTTTAAAGGCCTACAAAAAAATCAATTCCGTCCTTTAGAAAAGATTAAGAATGCAAATAATTTTGAAATTAATTTTGAGTACAATAACAAACTTCATCTTCAAAAAATAATCGACAGTACAGGTAGAAATTTCAAAATAGTTACCGACTTAAAAGGCAGAATACAAAAAATTGAAGCGCCTCACCCTGAAAAAGAAAATGAACAGTTCACCATCGTCTCATTTCATTATGATTTAAAAGGAAATTTAGCAAGGGTTACAGATCCGCTCGGCAAGGCATTTCACTTCAAATACAGAGGGCATTTGTTAGAGCAAGAAACGAACAGAAACGGTTTAAGCTTCTATTTCAAATGGGACAGAGATGATGAACACGCTTATTGTACTCGAACATGGGGAGACGGCGGCATTTACGACAACCAATTGATTTACAATAAAAAAGACAGAATCACTACTGTCACAAATGCACTAGGACACAAAGCAGAACACCACTACAATAAAAGCGGATTGGTTACAAAAACCATCGACGCAAACGGAGCCGAAAGTATTAAGATATTTGATGATGATCAGCAACTCATTGAAGAAATTGATGAGCTGGGAAGAAATACTTATCACAGTTATGATGAAAGGGGCAATCGCAATGCAACCACCTTTCCTGATGGCAGCGTTATTGAAATGGAATACGACGAACGAAGCCAGCTCATTTGGCTAAAAGACCAATTAGGTGGCGAGTGGAAGTGGGCCTATAATGAAAATGGAATACTGGTTGCAAAAAGTGATCCATTGGACAATCCAATGATCTTCAATCATGAGGATGGGCGATTGATTGAGCTGATGGACGGAATGGGAAACCAGACGATAATCAATTACGACAAATTTCACAATATCACCGAAATAATCAATCCAAATGAGGGCTCCACAAAATTGGAATATGACCGCTTGGGTAGAAACATTTCAGTTACCAATCCCAATAAAGGAACTTTAAAAAGAACAATAGATTTAATCGGTCGAAGCAAAAGAATATATGAAAGCGATGGCAATATCAGACAATTAAATTATGACGCAGAGGGAAACCTAATCCGATTGATGGATAAACAAAAAGAGGTCAAATTTGAATATGGAGGCTTTAACCGAATGACCGCCAGAATAGAATCTGGGACTCGCGTTGAATTTGATTATGACAAAGAAGATCAATTGATAGGAATCAAAAACGAGAAAGGATATGCATTCCGATTCGCACTTGATCAAAGAGGAGAGCCTGTTTTAGAAACAGGTTTCGACGAAAAGAACATCCGATACATTCGTGACCTTAACGGGCGGATCAAAAGCATACAAAGGCCGATGGGCAAGAACAGTTCTTTTGTTTATGATTCAATGGATCGCATTGTAGGAATTGAACATTGGGATGCAAGCAAGGAACAGTTTAAGTTTGATTTGGCGGGTCGATTGGAAGAGGCGAAAAATGCTTCTACAATAGTCCGTTTTGAGAGGGATGCTATTGGTAACATTATTAAGGAAAATCAGGGGGAACATTTTGTAGAAAAGGAATTTGACATTTCAGGTTTATCCATCGCTCTTCGTTCTTCTAAGGGTGCTAACATTTCATTTGAAAGAAACCAGTCTGGTGAACTAACAGGTATAAATGCTCAATCAGAAAGCGGCGAAGCAAAATGGACAAGCAGCATTCAAAGAGATTTAATGGGTCTTGAAATTCAGCGTGATCTGCCAGGAGGCATTCAGAGTCGCTGGAAACGAGACAAGTTGGGTCGCCCCTTGGAGCACAATGTTTTTTCAGGAACTCAAGAATTTATTTCAAGAACCTACAAATGGGATTTCAACAACCTGCTTAAAGAAATCAATGACCTAAAAACAGGCAAAGTTACTTTTGGTCATGATATTTTTGGCAATCTTTCCTGGGCCGAATATCCAGATCAGGTTTTGTATAAAATACCAGATGCAGTAGGAAATTTATTTACCAGCCAAAGCAGAAAAGATCGACGATACAGTCCTGCAGGCCAATTATTGGAATGCACAAAATTCAATTATACCTATGATGTTTTGGGCAATCTGATTCAGAAAACAAGCAAACAGGGAGCAGGAAGCACAAGCTATGAATGGAATGCCAGTGGAATGTTGACAAGTGTTTCTAAACCCGATGGTCGCATCGTCAGATTCGAATATGACGCTTTGGGTCGAAGGATTTCAAAGACTTACAAAGACAAAACAACCAAATGGATTTGGGATGGGAATGTTCCACTTCATGAATGGGTTGAGTCCAGTAAAGGTAAAGTTAGGCTACAAAGTGGTGGGATGAAAATTTCGAACAAAGGCAGTGAAAATGGAATATTCAAAATCAAGAAACGGGATCAAAAAATTCAGATTCAAGCTGCCAATGCTCCGCCAAAAGAGCTGGTACAAAATAGCGACTTAATCACTTGGGTTTTTGAGCCAGGGAATTTCAGTCCATCTGCAAAAATTGTAGGAGAAGAGGCTTTCAGTATCATCAGTGATCATATTGGAGCACCAACCGCCATGTTCGACGCTTCCGGCAAAAAGGTTTGGTCCTGTAATTTGAATATTTACGGAGAAGCAATTAACTTGGAAGGCGAATTGGGCGATTGTCCATTCCGATATCCAGGACAATACGAGGATGTTGAAACTGGATTGTATTACAATCGGTTTAGGTATTACGATCCGGAAAGTGGTGGGTATATCAGTGAAGATCCGATAGGTTTGTTGGGTGGAAATCCCAGTTTGTATGCTTATAGTTCTGATATTAATACCAGTGTAGATGTTTTGGGCTTAGCTGCTTGCAACAGTGCTTCAGGTCATCTTCCTCCCTTAAGAGGAATGTCCGAAACACAAGTAAGAAAAACACTACAGCAAAGTGGTTATACTCAAACAAAAGTCAGCAATAGTTCTGCAAGAAACGAAACATGGGATCATGCAGATGGTTCACAAGTAAGGATTCATCCTTATGGAAATGAACGGACTACTATGCGAAATGGAAATTTGACACCAAAATCAGGCCTTAATGCACATGTGCACAAACAAAATCCTGCAGGTGATCAATTAAACGATAAAGGAGAAGTTAGCTCTAATCCAGATGAAACTCACATTGGCATACGAAATCCTCAGGATTTACCCGCTGTGAGAAACAGACCTCATGGCTACGGAGCCTAAAACAAATTTAATAAATGGGAGTAGAGTACAATTTAAAAACAACAGAAAAAGATTTCACTTGTTTAGATATCATTCAATTAAGAGAATTTCTTGGAAAAACGCATCCAGAAAACTTTGAGTGTGATGAAAAATCAATATGGATAAGTTTAGACGATCCAAAATGGGGTGATAAGTTTAGTTTTATCATCGAAGATAAAAACAGAGTTTATCTATATTTCAATTCAAATACAACTTTCGAAAAAGACATTTTAAAAAGTATAGAGTTATATATAAATAAGGAGTTTGAATATCAATTAGAAGAGTTGTAATTGGTCATTATTTCCCCCCCCAAACTGGTCGTAGTCTTCTTCAACCTCCGCCTAAGTGAAGTTTCCGAAATCTCTTTCATATATCGTTGATTTTTGATCGCTGCGTGAAAATTTGACAGGTAGTTTTTAACTACCCAACATGCATTAGAAAAAGACGGATTACACAACCCAGATAGGGAATCGTAGGCAGGAGTAACGATTGGGAATCAGGTTTCAGTTTTGACAGTCCACGTGATTTTGGTGATAACACCAAAATATAGCCATTGTTGTTTGTAGGAAACAGCCAGTTCGTGGGATTCCGGATATTTTTTTCCGCTTCGCTTCATAAAATTCCGGAATGACGGATGGCGTGTGGCGTGTGGCGTATGAACATAAACCATCTAAGTGAAGTTTCAGAACTTCTCTTTCATATTTCATTGACTTGTGATCGCTGCGTGAAAATTTGACAGGTAGTTTTTAACTACCTAGCATGCACTGAGTAAAAGATGGATTCCACAACGCAGATATGGAATCGTAGTCGGGAGTAACGATTAGAAATTGTTTTGACAGTCCACGTGATTTTGGTGATAACACCAAAATATAGCAACTGTGGTTTGTAGGAAACAGCCAGTTCGTGGGATTCCGGATATTTTCTTCCGCTTCGCTTCATAAAATTCCGGAATGACGGGTGTGGTGTGGCGTGTGGCATGTGGCGTGTGAACATAAACCCCTAAGAGAAGTTATTAAACTTCTCTTTCATATTTCATTGACTTGTGATCGCTGCGTGAAAACTTGACAGGTAGTTTTTAACTACACAACATGCACGAAGAAAAGACGGATCCTGAGGGCAGATTTCTAAGCATAGTTGGGATGAAACGATTGGGAATTAGGCTTCAGTTTTGACAGTCCACGTGATTTTGGTGATAACACCAAAATATAGCCGTTGTGGTTTGTAGGGAACAGCCAGTTCGTGGGATTCCGGATATTTTCTTTCGCTTCGCTTCATAAAATTCCGGAATGACGGGTGTGGTGTGTGCTTAGTGCTCGTAAACTTCTTCCGCTTCGCTTCATAAAATTCCGGAATGACGGATGTGGTGAATTGTGTGTGTATATTTGTGTATATGTTTCGTATTTTTCAACAATCAACCCTCCATCTTCTCCTCAATCCATCGGAGCAGCACCAATAAAGGTTCGGGCATTTTTTTGACATAGTCAGCTTTCATTTCTGCTAAACTAGTCTTTTCTATTTTACCTTTGTTTATAGATATCAACAAGTTTTTTATCAAAGTCAACTGATCGCTTTGCACCTCCTTAATCGAAAGAAAATAACCAATAGATTTCAAAAGGCTGTTCGCGGTATTGAGGTTCCCCAAATCAAATTGGCAGGCAAATTCAAAAGCTTTTAACCTGAAATTATTCTCAATGTGCGAAACCAATAAATGACTTTTTTTATCGAAAACAGAATAGTAAAAGCTTATTGAATCAAGGCAGTCTTCATATTTCTTTAAGGCAAATTCAGATTCAATAAGGAGAAACAATAAAACATCAGGTTGATCAAAGGTTTCTTCTAATTGAGCATTTTTAGTAAGCAATTTTTTTATCTCTGCTTTCTTTTTGCAAACAGCCAAATATTCATATTTGTAGGTACTGACCACACAGCTTAAAAACAAATGGCTTTCTTTAACAGCGTTTACTAAGTTGAAATCTGTTACGTCATTTTGCAAACACAATTGGGAGAATCGCTCAAGATATTTTTCTGCTAAATCAATTTTTTTTGCTTTTATCAAGCCTACAATCATGCTGCCATAAAAAGTCGTATAAGTATCAAATTTTCTTTTGATGTAGTTCGGCTCGCTTTCAAGATGTTCTATGATGGTTCTGTTTACTAAATTCAAGTTTTCACTATCTCTCAAATAAGAAAAATTGATTTGTCTACAATATAGCAAGTCGGTTTTTTGCGTGAAATTCAATTCGTTTTCATCCGCATTAAAATTCTTACTATTGACTAATTTTAAGCGTTCAATTTCCACTTTGGCCTTATCTTCACTATAGAAATTTTTCAACATGAAACTACCAAACTGATTCCTCATTTTTTGAAACTGCAAATCTTTAATCAGCGCTTTACTGGCGCGAATGGCTGATTCTGAACATTCAACAGCTTCTGCTAGATCAGCCTTTTTCAACATCATTAACTTTAACTCAAAGCGTTTCAAAATTGGAACAAACACATTCTCTAATTCTTGCTCACACATTTTATATCCACGTTCCAGCCATTCTTCCATCAAGGCTGGAGATTTCAATTTCAAGGCTAATTCTATTTTACAAATAACATTTCCGATACTTTGGGAATCCACAGAATTGAAATGCAAATCGCAAAGAGAATTGGATAACAATTCTTTCAATTTGTATTTCTCATAGCTCAAGGACCCAGACTTTAACTTCTTCTTAAATTGTTTATTCAAATACTTTTCATCATACTCTTCGACAGCATTTATTAAATCAAAAAGCAATATCAACTTGGTTTTTGACTTGCCATACTTCTGAGAATAAATCTTAAAACTCCGCTTCTCAGCTTTGTTCAAAGAATGTATCATAAGATAAAGTTGTTCTGTTAATTTCATTTAAAACTACAAGTAAATTAGGAAGCCAACACAAATCACAACATTCGACAATTAAATTTTTACACAATATAACGAGCTAGCATACAAATAACTTTTAACAGAAAATGGTTTTTTTTGATGAACAAATATTTGAAAAAAAAGAAAAAAGCATGACTATTTAAAGGAACTAGAACCTGTGTTAGGTGGTCCTTCAATTTTACAAAAATAATGATTCAAGTTTTAATGTTTAGGGAAATAAATACGATGGGAGGTCAAGTGTTAAAACCAAATAGAACTGGTTAAAAACGAAAGAGAAACACATTTGGACAATGTCAATACAAAACAATGTAAATCAAACACTTAAGGTCAAATAAATGGCAAATCAATGGCATTCATTTTTTCAAATCAAGAGCTTTGAATATCAAAATAATTTTTAATTATTTATGCAATAAGAATTGGGATATTCAAAATTCTAGACTCTTCACAATCCCAACTCTCCCAATACTATCATTTTATATGAATTACCAATAGGTACCTTTGCCTGCTTAAAAATCAACTGATTTCCCCTTATCCCTTCTACTCTTTTCTTGTTCACAACATAGGATTTGTGTACCCGCATAAAGCCAAACTCACTCAACTTTTTTTCCATTTTACTAAGCGTTTCAGCGGTTAAGATCTTTTTGCTGTCAAGATGTAATTGCACAAAATTCCCTTGTGATTCGATGTATTGTATTTCACTAAATACCACTTTGTGTTGAATTCCATCTGCCTTCACAAAGAAAAAAGTTTCTTTCGGCTCCTCTTCTTTTTTCTCAAGCACTCCAGACGATTCTTGGCTGCTTTGCATTTGAAGAATGCGATTCACCGCTTTCAAAAAACGATCAAAACGAATGGGCTTGAGTAAATAATCGATAACACCAAATTCATAACTCTCCAAGGCAAATTCTGAATAAGCAGTTGTCAAAATGATATTGGGCGGATTGTGCAAGGTTTTTAAAAATTCTAAACCACTCATTTCAGGCATATTAATGTCCAAAAAAACAATGTCTACTTGTTGATTGTGCAAAAAATCTACCGCCTCTATCGCATTGTAGCAATTTCCTGCCAAGGTCAAACTATTCAGCTTAGCTATGTAATTTTCCAACACCTTATGCGCTGGTGGCTCATCGTCGATTATTAAACATTTTAAAATCATTCTTTTGGTATTAGGTTTTGGGCGCAGCATTCGCTTCGCTCACTTTTGTGCTTTTGGGATGGCCCTTGCAGGACCGGTTGGGTTCGCATGGTTTGTTTTTTTCGCATGGAAAAAAGGCTAAAGGCAACAGCCATCACCATCACTACAATTTCAGCTTCAAGTCTACTACAAAAAAGCCATCAAGTTCTTTTATATCTAGTTCATAATTTCCATAGTACATCATTTCTAATCGTTTCTTTACATTTTCCAATCCTATCCCTCCTGAGTGAATTCGCCCCTTTTTCTGTACAATTTTATTCTTGCAATTAAAATGAAATATTTTCTTTTCATCTAGATCAAATTTTATCGAAATTTCACCCCTCTCAATACCTGTTCCATACTTAAAGGCATTTTCAACAAAAGGCAAAAGCAATAAAGGAACAATTTCAGCGGAGCTGAAATTGCCTGACTTTTCAATCTGCACATCACAATCTTTCACCCTTATTTTTTCCAATGAAACATAATTCTCCAAACTGTTGATCTCGTCACGCAAGGAAGTTTCATTGTTGCGATTACTTTCCAATTGATAACGCAACAAATCCGCCAATTCCAAAATGATGTCATTGGCTCTTTCATGATCATCCAAATTAGTCGAATAAATATTATTCAAAGTGTTGAACAAAAAGTGCGGATTGACCTGCGACTTCAAAAGTTTCAATTCGGATTCAGTTTGCTTGGCTCGTAACTTGTCTATCAGCAAAATTTGCTTTGCGCCATTGTAGGCCAATTTGATACCCAATCCAACCCCTATAATTATCGGATAGATGATCAGGTTTGCCCAAAAACCTTTTAGGATACCAATTTGAACAGCAGAAACATCCATCAAATCATCGAACAAGGAAGCAACAACAATAATGACCAAAACAGAAAGGACAAAATATAAATACTTCCTTTTGGGAATCAGATTGTTATAGGCATAAAAACTACCATAAATCATAAAAACCAATTGAACATTAAACAGCATAAAGGTCAGCCAACCCTCCTCTTCATCTTTAGAAGTATTGCTCATATCAAAAACAAGCACATTCACGATTACGAAAATCGCATAGATTATCCAAAAAATTAGGTGCCTCCAAAAACGAGGATGCTTATAAAAATTCCGAAATGTCAGTTTCGATTCCATATTACAAATGTCGATAAGTCTCCCTCAATTTACAACTATTAATGATGAACACGTTTCATCATTGGTTTTACATCGTTCACCATTCTTTATATATAGCACATCATCTTAAGTTTTTTTCAGCCTGGTTTCCATTTAGATTTGAATCATTGTTAATCAAAATAAAGAAAATGGAACTTAGAATCAAAAGTTTATCTAAAACTTACCCGAATGGTGTAAAAGCCCTTGAGAATATCAGTCTAAGGATTCCCAAAGGCATGTATGGCCTTCTGGGACCAAATGGAGCAGGGAAATCTACTTTAATGAGAACCATTGCAACACTTCAAGAAGCGGACAGTGGCAGTATTCATCTTGGTGAAATTGATGTTCACAATCAAAAACAAGAACTGAGAAAGGTGTTGGGTTATCTCCCACAGGAGTTTGGAGTTTACCCAAGAGAAAGCGCAGCCAACCTTTTGAACCATCTGGCAATATTGAAAGGCATCATCAATCGCAAAGAAAGAAAAGAACTCGTTTCGGCACTATTGGAAAGAGTCAATCTTTACGATCACAGAAAGAAATCGGTTAGCGGATTTTCTGGAGGGATGAAACAGCGTTTCGGTATTGCTCAAGCTTTACTAGGAAATCCCAAACTGATAATCGTTGATGAACCTACTGCAGGTTTGGATCCAGGCGAAAGAAATCGTTTCTATAATTTACTTTCTGAAATTGGTGAAAATGTAATCGTCATTCTTTCTACTCACATCGTTGAAGATGTCAGAGAACTTTGCTCTAATATGGCCATCATCAACCAAGGCAAGCTGTTGTTCAATGGCAGCCCAAACGATGCGACTGATGCCATCAATGGTAAAATTTGGGAGAAAGCCATTGATAAAAATGAAATGGAAAATTACAATGCTCATTACAACATTATTTCCACCAAATTGGTCAGTGGAAAGCCTTTGATTCACATCCACAATGAAACTGATCCAGGCAACAACTTCAAACTAATCGAAGCCAATTTGGAAGATGTGTTTTTCACAAACATTCTCGGCATTGAAAATCAAAAAGCCGCCTAAAAAATCCAACAATTAAAGCACGGTCGACGCTTCGATAACCTCTAAAATCTATTTATTATGTTCAAGGAATTCTTTTTATTCGAAATCAACTATCGCTTAAAGCGACCAATGGTTTATATCTTTACATTTATAAACTTTCTATTATTGTTTGCAGCCACAATTAGTGAAAACATTGTAATTGGTGGAAGCAATGATGCCATCCAAATCAATTCTCCGCACGTCATAATGGCCACGATTTTGATTACAACCATCATTGGCATTTTCATGACCACAGCAATAATCAACACTTCAATACTTAGAGATTTCAGCAATAAATTCGATGGAATTCTTTTTTCAACCCCACTTAAAAAACCAGCTTATTTAGGCGGACGATTCCTTGCTTCATTCTTGATTGCATTGATTCCATTCTTCGGAGCCTTAGCCGGAATTTTTGTCGGCAGCATCAGTCCTTGGGTCGAAGCCACAGAAGTTGGACCTTTTAACTTTTCAGCCTATTGGTCAACCTTCCTATTTGCAGTTGTCCCAAATACCCTCCTAGTTTCAGCTGTCGTATTTATGCTGGCCTCCACTTTTAGATCAGCAATCGTCTCATTTATGGGAGCAATAATCATCCTAGTTCTTTACGTGATGATGTTGTCTTTCATGAGCAGCATGGACGACCAAAGCATGGCCAGTCTTTTGGATCCATTGGCAATTAGCTCCTATCAAAATGCAACGAAATACTGGACCATTGCTGATAAAAACACCCAAATTGTTGCTTTCACTGGCCCATTGCTGATGAATCGTTTGTTGTGGTTGGCAGTCAGTTTTATTCTTATCGCCATCAGCTATTTCGGATTTTCATTTTCAAAAAAGAATGGAATTTTCAATAGAAAAAACAAGAAAACCAGTAAGAGCATTGCTTTTACACCGGTCATGTCAAAGCTAAAAGCATTGCCTTTGGTAAACATTGTACATAATTCAAAAACAACCAGCGCGCAATTTTTCCATCAAGCAAAAATGGAGCTATTCGGAATTCTCAAGAGCGGTCCATTTATGATTATTCTTGCTTTTGGAATCATCAATATGTCCACGTCCATTTTGAATGTGAGTGAATTGTATGGTACAGGTAATTACCCTGTTACCTACTTGGTTGTCGCAGCAATCAGAAATTCTTTGTACCTATTTTTAATGGCCATTGTTATGTTTTATTCTGGTGAAATTATCTGGAGAGAACGCGACAACAAAATGAACGAATTCATTGATGCATCTCCTGTACAAACTTGGGTTCCATATATTTCAAAATTCTTCGCTTTGATCGGAATGACGGCTTTCATTTTAAGCATCGCCATCTTGTGCGGAATAGCTTCTCAGGCGGTCAATGGATACACCAATTTTGAAATAGGGGTCTATCTAAAAGAATTTTTAGTTTTGGATTTAATGGGCTTCACTGTTATTATTGTATTGGCCATGTTGATTCAAACGCTGGTCAATAATAAATACTTGGGCTATTTCGCATTTATTGTTTCAGCAATTGCCCTATTGTACATTCCTTCCATGCTTGAAATCAAGAGCCATTTATTCACTTATGGAAGCACTCCTAGTTACATCTATTCAGATATGAACGCATGGGGAGCATTTACCAAAAGCCTTGCTTGGTTCAATGCCTATTGGATGCTTTTCGCAGGTCTATTGGTCATTACCGGCATATTATTTTGGGTGAGAGGTAAATCATTAACTTTCTCGCAAAGATTCAACATTGCCAAGCAAAGGTTTAATGGCAAAATAGCTTTAACAACTGCATTTTTTGGCATCACTTGGTTGACAACAGCTGGATTTCTTTTTTATCAAACTGAATTTGTCAATCCGGCTAAAAGTGACAGTGCCAAAGAAATGATCCAAGTAGAATACGAAAACAATTTCAAAAAATATGCACACATCCCTCAACCTAGAAATACCGACATCGAATTCGATATAACCATCTATCCAAATGAAAGAAATTTTAAGGTTGAAGCCAATGTTGTTGCGAAAAACAAAACTCAAAAGGCCATTGACAAAATTCATTTTACCACTATAGAGAATCTCAATATGACCATTGAAATTCCTAATGCCGAGATCGAAATGGAAAACAAGGAATTATCTTATACTATTTTCAAATTGGATCAACCTTTGTTGCCAGGTCAATTGTTAAATTACAAAGTCACTTGTGAATATATAAGCCAAGGTGTTGAAAATGACATTAGCAATACTGACATTGCTTCAAATGGCACATTCTTAAGCAATTTCAAACTAATGCCTACTATTGGTTACAGCTCAGACAAGGAACTCAGCAATAAAAACACAAGAGCGGAACACAATTTACCCTACAAAGACCTTATGAAAAAATTGCACTCCAATTGTTCTGAAGCTTGCCAGAACACTTATATCAGTGAGGATTCCGATTGGGTAAATGTCGAGAGTACAATTAGCACAAACGCTGATCAAATTGCCATTGCACCTGGAACATTGATGAAAGAATGGAAAGAAAATGACAGAAACTATTATCACTATAAACTAAAAAAACCAGTGCTAAACTTCTACAGTTTCATTTCAGGTAAGTATGAAATTGAAAAAGATGTTTGGATCAATCCGAATGGCAAAGAGATTTCAGTTGAAGTTTACTACCACAAAGCCCATCATTACAATGTTGATAAAATGATTAAGTCGCTTAAGAATTCTTTGGAATATTATTCAAACAACTTTGGTCCGTACCCACACGAAGAGGCGAGAATCATCGAGTTTCCAAGGTATGCTAGCTTTGCACAAGCATTCCCGGGAACGATGCCCTATTCAGAAGGAATTGGCTTCATTGCCAACTTAAACGAAAAAGATGCCATTGACATGGTTTATTATGTGGTTGCGCATGAAATGGCTCATCAATGGTGGGCACATCAGGTTATTGGGGCGAATGTCCAAGGCTCTACCATGCTTTCTGAAACCTTCTCGCAGTACTCAGCTTTAATGATTATGAAAAAAGAATATGGAGCGGATAAAATGAAGCAGTTTATGAAATATGAAATGGACAATTATCTTCGTGGAAGAGGCAGAGAGGAAAATAAGGAATTGCCATTGATGTTCACCGAAAATCAAAATTACATTCATTATGGTAAAGGTAGTGTGGTTATGTATGCACTGCAAGATTATATCGGTGAGGAAAAGGTCAATCAAGCATTAAAAGAATATGCGACGGCAGTTGCTTATCAAGAAGCACCTTATACAACCAGTCTTGAAGTGTTGGAATACTTCGAAGCGGTAACACCTGACAGCCTGCAGTATTTATTGGATGACATGTTCCGAAACATTACCTTGTACAACAACAAAACCGAGAACATTGAATACATAGAACTTGAAAATGGCCAATATGAAATCACCATTGACTTTTCAGTAGAAAAATATCGAGCGGACTCCTTGGGAATTGAAACCTTAGTTGCTCACAATGATTACATCGACATTGGATTTTACAGCAAAGAAAAAGCAACAGGTGAAAAATATGGAAAGCCAATACTAGTTGAGAGAAAACTCATTAGCTCAAAAGACAACACATTCAAATTCGTCTTAGATGAATTGCCATACGAAGGTGGAATTGATCCAAACTATCTATTGGTCGATCGTTTCCCTGAAGATAATTTGAAAAAATTGACATTGAAAGACTAGATATTCATTTCAATAAAATTCTTACAATTGATAAACCTCCCCAAACTGGCTTTGCCAGTTTGGGGAGGTTTATTCTATCAATTACCACAATTCGTGGCAAGCTCCTGCTTGACATACGCAATTACCCAAGGCCTTTGGCCTTCCGAGTCACCAGGCCACTTGTGTCAAGTGATGAATAGAATTTACAAAAACCAGTCCGTGGCAAGCCCTCCATACCTTGCTCAAATCACCCGAGACCTCTGACTATCCAATGCCTCGCGAAGTGAAAGGGCCACTTATGCTTTGGAAAATTTACAAACTTCATTTCAACCTAAATCAATCATAACACCTATTTAGTAAAATATAAAATTCCCTTCTTTTTTCTTACCTTAATATCCTCTTCAACTGCCATTAAAAATCTGCAAATGTTAAAAATTTCAAAACAACAAAAACAATCCAGATTCTACTGGTTGATTCCCCTAAGCTGTCTAGTGCTAACTTCTCTAATTTTTATTGTGGCTTGCAATGAGGATGAAATTCCCGACACACTCGAAATGGAAATGGAAATGGAAATGGAAAACCCACAGCCAGATCCTGAACCAGACCCTGAACCAGACCCTGAACCAGATCCTGAACCAGATCCTGAACCAGAGATCCCTTGTGAAGGTATGTTTGGTCTGCCCAATGCAAACACAGGACTTGACGAATCTTTCTGCAAGCCTATTTGTGAATGTCTCAGTTTTGAATCTCGAACATTTACAGAATCTGAATTAACAACAATAAAATCATGGACGCCAATTTTACCTTTTGAAGAATTGACCAGCAATCCCTACAATGAAGCTCCGCTGGAAAGCGACTCAGTAATTTGTGCCATTAAAATTGAGGATCAGGCAAACAAACTATATAGTTTGTCAACCTATTCAGACGAAGCTGCAGCCAACGCTGCTGGTGCAATCCTAACCCATCATGATGCTTGCGGTTTGTGTTCTACCCTATCGGACTTTGAAGTATATGCGAGAGATCGTGATATTGGAACAGCAGTTAAAGCTTGTGCCCTCGCAAACTTTAACACACCTTTTGATACTTTAGTGGCTTGTATTGAGGCTTTGGGTTTTACCAGACCCTGTGCTCAAATTTGGGCTTACAATACCAAAAACACAAGAGAAAATTGCTTGGTAGAATGTTTCAATAACGATCCATATCACAATGAAGATGGAACACTTGGCGCATGCCTCCAATGCGATGAAGAAATCAGTGGTCCTATTTTTAAGCAAGTTGCGGGACGCACAAGAAGAAACACTGGATTGGCTTCTAGCATTTGTAGATTCTGCGAAGAAGTTCGTCCCGTAGAACACGACTATCCATTTTAGCGCATAATAAAATCCATATCAAAACCGATAATTTTCCCTATCTTTAAACAATCAGGATTTGTATTCATTACAATCAAAGGGAGAAGTGCACATGCTCTTTTTCCCCATTAAAATTCCTGTATGAAAAACACAGTTTATCTTTTTCTTCTTTTAGTGATTTCATTTTCATTTACTGTTAAGGCTCAAGATCTTACTCAAGGCTTACAAATTAACGACCTTGCCCTCCACCCTATGCAAGACATTGCTAAGCCAGCTTATCTCAATACCATAATCGACCCTTCTTTTGGCACCACAATCCGAAGAATTACCAATGCAGGAACGGGCAATGTCATCGTACCAATGTACAGCACCGTCCAAGCTTGGAATGCCGACGAATCCCTCATGATCGTTTACGATCAAAGCAACAGCGAGCATCAATTGCTAAACGGAATGACTTATGAATTCCTCCGTTATCTGGATGACTTTTATCCCAATGACCTCGAACAGATTTTTTGGGACTTCAATGATCCTGATGTATTGTATTATTTGGATGGAATCAATAATGATTTTGTAAAATACACAGTTAGCAATCAAACAAAAGAGGTATTGGTCAATCTTGAAACTGTTACCACCAATTGCAATGGCGGATTCAATATGGGAAATGATGTACAAATGATGTCTTGGGATTCAGACATTTTTGCATTTCGATGCAACAACGATGCTGTTTATCACTATAAAATTTCAACTGCTCAATTAACCGAATTCAACATCTCTGATGTTGCTTATACAGCACCCATGCCAGGACCAAGCGGCAACCTGTTTTACCACAGAACAAATGTTTATGATGCAGCGGGAAATTTTGTTTTAGAATTAAATGAATCCAGTACGGAGCATTCCTGTTTGGGAAAATTAGCCAATGGCAATGATGCACACTTCGCAATAGCCTTTGCCCAAGGACCGGATGGCGGTTGCATTGGAGACATCATCGCCCACGACATGACCACTGGAAACTGCTTTCCTATTATCAGCCAAAGTCAAGGATATGATTATCCTCAATCTGGTACACACATTTCAGCACTTTCACACAAAAACACAGAAGGCGGATGGGTTGCTGCCTCTATGATGGGTTATGACAAAGATGGACAATCTCTGTTGGATCAGGAGTTGGTCATAGCCAAGGCAGAAGAAGGCAATGTAAAAGTTTGTCGCATTGGCCACCACCGTTCTGACGAAGACGATGTAGATTATTGGGGGGAACCACATGCCTGCATCAGTCCAAGTGGAACCAGAGTGTTGTTCGCATCGGACTGGAGTGGCGCTGAAGATGGTCAATCTATAGATTGCTATGTGGTAGAACTTCCGGCCTTCAGTCCAGTCACTTTTAATTTATCACTAAAAGTATTTTTAGAGGGTGCTTACAACAATGATGGAAGCATGAGAACCATTTTAAGCAATTACATTCCATTTCAGCAACCTTACAATATTTCACCCTATAACTACAATGGCAATGAAAATTTATTAAACATTCCTTCCAATATGGTCGATTGGATTTTAGTTGAAGCTAGAACAGGAACGCCTAATGTCAATCAACAAAACACCACAATCGTCGAAACCAAAGCAGGACTTCTTTTTAACAATGGTGAAATAACTGATATCGCCGGCAATCCGCTTCGCTTCAACAATCTGATCGAAGGAGATTCTTATTATTTCGCCATTAGACATAGAAACCATTTGGATGTTTTAACAGCAAGCAGTCTAATTGCACAACAAAACATGTCCTACGATTTTACCATTTCATCTACAATGGCTTTCGGCCCACAACAACAGTCCGAATCGCAAGACGGAAATGCCATGATGTTCACTGGAGACTACAACCACGACGGAGTCATTCAAGTATCTGACTATGATGTTTGGAAACTCAATCCAGCTCAACTTAATGTTTACGGAGCGGCCGACGGCAACCTCGATGGAACCATTCAAAACACCGACAGCGATGCTTGGCAAATCAATAAAGCGAAGATTGGTGTGGGTGAAATACGTTTTTAATAAATAAAAAAAAATTGTTCCTCATTTCAAAAATGACATGTTTTACTTCCAAGAAAACATTCAGAATAAAAAAGCATTCCATTCATCTGATAGGAATGCTTTTTTTATTTACACCCATAACAAATGATCTCTTTACACTCATAGAATAGTCGATGAAATCAATATAATTAACTGATATTTCTATAAATATTAATCAACATTATTACAAAGTGCATTTTTGATTGGGTTGGCGTACCAGCTGTTCTAACACAACAAACATTAAAAAAAGAATAAAAAATGAAGAAGCTTGTTTATGACCAATTAAACAATTAAAAGTACAGATTTATTGCAATTATCAACCACATGTACAGTCTTCTTAACATGTAGTTTTTTCGTCAAGATATTTATTTCAACATTTCATTTCAAAAATATGGCAACGCAGCGTCTAAGCAATCAAAGTCTGATAGCAAAGACTAAATAACAATTATGCAATAAAAACTAATACACTATGGGAAAATGGAATTTACTTGATATAAAATCATCTTACAATCTCTTAGATGGAGACAATCGATGGGGAACAAACCTAAAAGTTACATTACGATTATTGTACAAACCAAAGTTACTTGGAAAATTTGTAGAACCTCCCCTATTGGATTGGTATGAAACAATTATTACTTTAGACCATGTAAACAAAGAATATTGGGTCTGGCATGGAAATTTATATAAAATCAATCCAACTAGTAACACCCTTAAGGCATGGTGTTTACGCTGGCCTATCGCCTATGGATTTGCAACAAAAGCACCCTTCTATTTGAGCAAAGGGTATGTAAAACTATATACTAAAAACGGCTTTCAGTTAAAAGGAGGACAAATAAAAGCTGGTCTTTCAAATCCAGTAAAAAAAACTGAAGCAGTAAGAAAATATCTTCAAAAAAATGGTGGCATACTAGAGGTTCAAATACATGACATTCCGAGTTTTGGCATTTCGAAAAGTAGAATTAAAAATGAAGAACGCTTACTCAATTTTAATTGTGGCATTGTAGGAAATCCAATGAAATTTCAGGGTCAACAATACTTGAAGATGTTTTCTAGCGAGCCTAAGAATACTTGGATTAGCGAATTTACTCCAGGATGGCCAAAAAGTATAAAAACTACCGGATTCAGAAAAATACCTCACATCAAAAAGGATAGATCAAATGTACTCAAACCTGGCGATGGCGAAGTCCTTTAATATTCTAAAAATCAAATTGAATGATCCAAATACTATACGAACACGACCACAAAGAAAGAGCGGAATGCCTTCTTAAAAACACACCAAATGCCCAAATAGACCTTGTAACCGCAAAGTCTAGGTTTAAGAAAGGCTTACGCACCTTAACACTTTGGGGCCATGGAACTCAAGCATTTTTCTGTGGACAAAATGTGAAAGGGATGGCTTCAATAGTCAAAAATTGGAAATTGAAGAA
>CALBCY010000083.1 GCA_937927195.1 uncultured Chitinophagales bacterium | reverse complement strand
TAAGCTTATTCAAATATTCCATCAATAAAATTATATTTTTGGGCGAATCCCTTCGGGTCGGGCTGCTCCGGGCTCCGCTTCGCTTCGGTGCTGCGCACAGCTTACCTTCGGACGCTCCCTACATATCCCTTTCGCGAAATCGCTCGTCTACTTCACCAATTTCTGATAAAACAAATGTCCGTCCATCAAGGCCTCAAACATATAAATACCATCAGGCAAAGAAGAAACGTCAACCTTGGAATTCTTTTCTGAAAGGAAACCAGAGATTGCTATTTGACCAATTGTATTGTAAATATAAAATTTGGCCTCCTCGTTGAGACGATCCATTTCAGTCTGTATTTCATTCTGAATTTCAATGTGAATGAAATCATTCATCGGATTGGGATGGATAGTGAAATTATTTGACAAGCTATTTTCCAAATAAACTTGTTTGCTGCAAAACATTTGTTTGCCTTCCAAGTCTGTCCAGCTCAGTCGGTAGTAGTATGCCGAGCGCATCAAATCTTTATCCTCATAGCTGTAAATGCTTTGAATGTTATTGTCACTATGACTTTCTATTCTTGAAACAATTTCATAGTTCTGTCCGTCTGATGAACGTTCCAAAGTGAAATAATCGTTATCCAATTCGGAGGCCACTGTCCAGTTTAACTTGCCCTGTGGTCGAGATGACAGATGGGGTGTGGTCGAGATCACGGGGTGGAGTGTGCGCTCGAGATCATGGGTTGGAGTGTGCACGGTTCTCTCGCTGGCGTACATAATCGTAGGGCGGCCAAAGGCCGAAGTCTATTCCGTTGGCCAAGCTGGAGCTTGGAACGAACGAGGTATTTTTATGATTAGCAAGGCATGGCTTTTACCAAATAGATCTCTCCCTGCGGTCGAGATGACAGATGGGGGTGGTCGAGAGTGTGGACGGTCGAGATGACAGGGTGGAGTGTGCGCTCGAGATTACGGGGTGGAATGTGGGAAATTCACTCACAATCAAACAACCCACTCAGCACTGCACAATCGTCGGTTTCCTCTGCTTGATCTTTTGGTATACAAGCATCCATTTCTTCTGAGGTAATGTGTCCTTTTCGGCTTAGAATTATGCCTCCTTTAAATAGAGAAAAATTCCATTAAAGCATCTCCAATTGTTTAAATTTATTTTCTATCAATAAGCAATAAGATTCTTTTAAGTCATCACTTAGAAAACTGGCGTGGATTTTTTCTTTCCAAACTTTATTTAATTTTGAAAATTTCAAGAAAACATTATCAATCGCTTTTTCATTAAGCCCACTCGTTTTCATAGCCCTTTCAAAGTTTACTCTTTTTAATCTTTTTTTTATGCCATCTAATTGCAATGCCAATTCTTCATCATCTCCCTCTACAACTAGTTCAGAAGCAAGCAAATCATAAGCAGGGCAAAGAACATATCCGAAGTCTCTACTTTTAATAAGAGAGAAATTTTTCAAATGCATATCATTATTACCTGTTAGGAAGGAAAATAAAACAATTTCATAAAAATTTACAAGATCCAAGCCCGGATGTGCTGAATACTTTTTGATTGTCTTTGCAATCTGTTCATAAGAGCCTTTATACTTGTGTTCAGTTTGCCTTTCTGTTAATTGACACATATCTTCCATGTGAACCTTGAGCCCTTTGTTTCTATCTACCCTTTTGGTGACATATGCTAATTCTCCAGATTTCAATCTAATCAATGAATGTTTAACCGTACTAATTTTTGACAAATTGGCAAGGCTCATTGTTAAATCTTCAATTTCAGGAAGCTGTTGATAAAGGCTAGTTTGTGGTTTTAAAATATATTGTCCCAATAATCCAACTATTGTAAACCGCTCCTCCTTCGAACCATCCTTCATTTTTTGCTTACTTAAAGAAAGTTTGGCTTGTACACCCGTTACAGTCTTCTGGGTCTTTATCACTCGAAGAGCTAGTTCATGCATATCTGATTGTGTATATTCTAGTTTGGGAGGAGTTGAGCTATCAAATATCTTTCTACTGCAGGATTTGTGAAATTCCACACCATCAATTTGCTCCTCGCTTTTTATCACCTTATAACAATAAAGGCACTTATCGCTTTTACTCATTTATCTCTATTGATTTATCTTCCATCATTTCTACAGACACTGCTCCTATACAATCTTTGCAGGTAACCAGTAATATTTCCATGCGATCTCTTCTGTCAAGTTTCCAGTTTTTTTCTACGATCTCTAACAACCATCCTTCTGGAATTAAACCATCAAAAAAAGGAAACAATATTTTACTAGAATACTTCTCCTTCCTTAAAGGCAAAGTCAGGCTTATTGGTTCTGAATTGTCATTACTTATATATTCCTCTTGATATTCAAAATGGTAGCCCTCTAAATCTTCACTTAGAATACCTGCCCAACTGTTGTACATAAACACCTTAGCTTTTCTCATCTTCTTCAAAATTTCTGTCTGATAAAACTGGACCAAGTTCATAGCCAAACAAGTCCAAAACCTGATTGACTTTATCGACCTTTAGCGTTTCTTTTCCCTGCTCAAGTTCTCGAATGAATCTCAATCCAACACCTGCCTTCAAGGACAAATCTACTTGTGTCATTTTCAAGGATTTTCTTTTATCTCTTACAAAATTTTGCAATTTCATATCTAATTTACTTTATGGATGATTTTATCACACTGTTGGGAATTTTTTACCAACAAAACATACCTCTTCGGGTATAATAACACAAAAATCAAACAAAACATTCCCTTTTGGGTATAGAAATGGAATATTACATAAAATCATACCCGTTTGGGTATAAAATGATACATATCTTACAATACAATCCCTTTCAGGTATAAAATTTTAAGATTTAACCCCATCACTCCCAGCCAAACATTCCACTTAGGACTTTCCAATCGTCTGGTTCGGTGCCCTCTTGTGATATAATAGCATCCATCTCTTCTGATGTGACATGTCCTTTTCTTTTTCTGATCGTACTGATCAATTCTGAATAATAGGGACTCTTCATCAAGACAGGTTCGTAGCCGAGGAAAATGATCTGCTCTTCCGCTCTGGACAGGGCTACCAATAATTTACGGTCCAGTGTTTTGTCGTGATTGGTGGCATGCAAACTGCTCAACTGAAGTGCATTGTTAATGGACAAGGAAACAATGATGACCTTACGCTCTGATCCTTGGAAACGTTCTACGGTGTCAACCATTACTTCTTTGAATTCCTCCCCCAACTTCTTGCGGATGTTCACTACTTGAACCCGCCAAGGAGCGATCACTCCTACTGTCGAAGCATCGAAGTTGACTCCATACATTTTCTTGATTTCTTCTACCAATAATTTTACCCGATTGGCCTCTTGATCGTTTCGCTTGGAATCGTAATTGTAATCGGAAGCGATGAATAGGGTTCTTGACTTTTCTAGTACAGGTTTAAATGCAGAATCAGAGGCTTTGACAAGCGTCATGTAATCTTCATTGTTCTGTTTTGGAAGCGATGTTTCCAATCCAAAAGTATAATGCGGAGCTATCAACTCGGCAATGTCTTTGTGCATTCTGAAATGCGCATTCAATTGTCCGCAAGCGTGATGCCATCCTCTATTGACGCTGTTAATGAACAGTCGTTCAAAGATCGATTGGCGAAGATCTTTGATCCCTAAATCCATCAATTCACCATCTTTGATTTCACAGGTCATTTCATTCTGAGTAACAACTGATGGCAATTGATGATGGTCTCCTATTAAAATAAATTTCTTGAACAATGGCAAAACGCCAATCAGTCCAGCTTCGGTAATTTGTGAGGCTTCGTCGACTATCAAAACATCTCTCGTCAGGTATTCAACTTCTTTATAGTAATTTTTAAAAGTTGAAAGTGTGCTTACATAAATTCGCTTCGATAACAAAACCTTGCGCCATTCATCGGCATTTTCTATGTTACCGATCTGTTTGTGAAATGCCGATTCATGCGGTCGACTACTGATCAATGAAAAATCGAGATTATTCAATTTTAATTTATTGCAAATTTCTTCCACGGCACGATTGGTGAAAGCGATCACAAAAATATTATTTTCCGTTTTTTCTTTTTCTTGCTTAACAATGTTTACTAAAATCGTTGAAGTCTTACCAGTTCCTGGAGGACCTTGAATCAAATAAAAATCTTTGGCCTTCAAAGCCTTTTCTAAAATTTCATTCTGATTCCCGTAATGTTTCCCCTCTAGTGGGCTAAACTCAAAGGCTCGCATTTCTGGCTCTTTCAAACCCAATAACAAGTGTTGCTTTTCTCGGTCTACTGCCAAAAGGTTGAACAAAGATTGAATCGTCGACCAATAATTGGTTTCGAAAAAATCTGGCTCAAAAGCCCAATAATCAAAGTGTGTCAAAAAATGTGTGTCGGCTTGCCTGTTTCGCAGTTTCAAACTGAGTCGCCCCTCCCCGATTTCCACAATGATCCCTTTTAAAATAGCCTGATCCAATGGAAAGTATCCTTCCGCAGTTTTGGGATAAATAATGACCAAATCGTCTTGTCGAAAACTGTGTGGTATTTCTGGATCAAACTCAAATTTTATTTCACTCTCCTCTTCATCCAACTCGACTCTTTTAGCATCGAAGATGATTCTGTTGTTTTCAGATTTTATTTTCTCATCGTCCAACCACAAAGATGCGAATCCATTTTGTTGACGTTCAGGATTTGGGTTGTCCCCAGTTTTTGAACTCAATAACTCCTGAACCAAAAAAGCAATGAGTCGCTCATAATAATTCCGAACCAATTCGGGAGCACTAGAATAAGCAGTAGAAAAAGTAGTCAAGGTCGACTCCATGTAAACTGGCCAATTGAACCGCTTATCGTCGAAACGCAACAACTTTAAAATAGGCCCAGCTTGATTTGACTTTAGTTTGTTTAAAATGGAAGCTAAAAAATTACGTACTTTCAACAAGGCAGACTCCTCATTAAATCCTACAACAATGGCTCTGTTCGGATCTTGCCCTTGTGAATAAAAAATGGAATTGCTGCCAGTTCGTTTTTCTCCGTAAGTTGATTTCAACAAACAATGATAAGCCACGGTTTGAAATTTGTTATTGGGCCAGGTATCAAATTTGGGGCAGCTGCCACTTTTCAATTCGACAATGTTTCTGATGTTTTCGTTCTCAGTATTTTCCGTCAATACATCCAGCCTTCCAAGCAAACCATATCTTTCAGAAATATAAGTTGGTTCTAAAATCTTGCGCTCATTTAGCTTTGATTTTGAGAACTTAAAAAGATTGGGCCAATGATCTTTGACAATGCTCGTTTGTATGGCCTGCATGGATTTTTCACCATACTTCGCCGCCGCCAAAGCATTTTTTCTTTTGGATTGCAAAAACATTTCATTAAAGTCCATATCGGGTTGATGAATCATTGCATCCAATGCCTCCCCAATGATTATTCCTTTCAGAGCTTTGTCTGAACTTTCAGACTTGACTAACTTATTGATAAGAAAAACCAAGTAATTGATATCATATGGTGCTCCTGCTTTGAACTGGAAACAGGCGGCTAATTCTGAAGCATTGAGCAGATTGTCTGGTTCCAAAATAATCAAGGTATCAAAACCAGTATTAAAAGTATTTTCTTCTGTTTCACTCTTAAAGACATTGTACAAATTGATCCTGGCATTGGGCCAAATCCTTGAACCTAAATACAAAAAACTATTTTTGCTATGGTCGACAATATTCAGTTGAAATGCTTCTATTTCTTCATCAAAATCATAGCAATCTAATGTGTAAAATTTCACACCGTTTTCATTTTCCTTTCTTTCAGATACGGATAGCACAAAGGCTCTCAAAAATGGGAGTTTCCCAGTGGTTTCTTTATATGCATAAGCATATTTCATTTCACCCAATCTCACAAAGGCTTTTTGTAAAATTTCTGGGATAGGCTCTAAAAACACCTTATTGATGAAATCCGCCAATGTCTTTATTCCCAATAAGTACTCAGGCCTACTGACCTCTTTTTCTGGGTCTTTACTTACAGTATTTACAAATCGACGAAAACCATGCAATTCATTTTCAAGCTCTTTGCCTAAATCCAGTTTGTTTTGAATGTAGATCATGCGTGAATAGGCACTGGAAAACTTCAAACTTTCCTCAGCAGTTAGAACCTGAAATATTTTATCTAAAATTACTTTCTGTGCACTTACAAAATCACGCAAGGGTTCTTCAACACGGCTGAGTAGACTGATCATGGAGTCGTAGAAGAATTGGGCTTTGTCTTGGAGTAGGTTTTCGGTTTTCGGCATTCGTTGTTCGATTGGGTTTTGTGTTTTGGGTCACGACTGGATCGCCAGCCCGGAACGCTTCGCGCGCCTTTATGCTTTTGGCTTGTGCAGCTGAGCTGACTTTTGGGTTCGCTTGGTCTGGGTTCGCTTGGTTTGGTTTCGTTGGCTTCATTCGCTTCGATGCGCTGGCCTTGTTTCTACAATTTTAATGTGCTTTACCTTATTTTTCATTTTCAAGATCTCCTTGTTTCTCAACAATATTTTTATTCAATCTATCTCTGATGGATTCATATTTTGCAATGTTATTTCCAACGGTTTCCTTTTCTTCCTCCATGCAATCTTTTAAATATGCTTGTAGCTCTTTGATTTTAGTTTCTACTTCCTTCAACCTTTCTTTTCTAACTTCAATTCCCTCTGCTTGTTCAGCTTTATCGAAAATCAAATCTTCTAGGTTGTTTTTTGTTTCTACAACTTTGGTGTAATCTTTTTTAGGAATAAAAATAGTATCGCCTGTTGGTCTTTGGTTCATGAAGGATGGTGAAACAATTTCAATACCCGCATCATGCAATTCGTCGAGCATCATGGCGTGTAAATTTGACTTGGCGGTTATGACTCTTTTGACATCGGTCAACAAACCGTGGATGGTGTAAACTATTGAAAAATCTCCCAATGATGTGATGTGCATGAAGGGATCTTTCAAGCCC
>CALBCY010000082.1 GCA_937927195.1 uncultured Chitinophagales bacterium | reverse complement strand
ACGAACCATCCGCATCCCGAACCACAAGGCGAGTGTTATGCGTGATTCCAGATATTTTCTTCCGCTGCGCTCTAGAAAATTCTGGAATGACGGTTGTTGTGTTGTGTTGTGTTGTGTTGTGTTGTATTGTGTTGTGCCTTCACCTAAACTGTTGTATCGTTGTATCGTTGTATCGTTGTATCGTCATTCTGGGCTTGATCCAGAATCCAACGGACCATCCGCAGCCCGAACCTCCGCTCGCCATTGCGACAACTAAAAAAATGCATCCAACTTACTGCC
Source organism: uncultured Chitinophagales bacterium (assembly GCA_937927195.1). Lineage (GTDB taxonomy): Bacteria > Bacteroidota > Bacteroidia > Chitinophagales > UBA2359 > JAHDGP01. The sequence goes on along the minus strand of CALBCY010000082.1, from coordinate 20,256 downwards.
AATGCTCACATTCCGCATTTCTTCTTCAATTTCTGTAAACTGTCCTTTGTTTGCCTTCCTTTGAATTAGCCCATCCTTTAAAAGATAAATATAGTCGCAGGTGTTTTCCAAGGTAGAGAAAATATGAGAAGAAATGATTACCATTTTACCCCGCTCTTTTAATTTTAGAATGATCTCTTCTATTAGCATATTGCTGTGAACGTCTACTCCGTTAAAGGGCTCATCAAGTATGAAAATTTCATTCTTTTGCAATAAGATGGCACTGATTGCCAATTTCTTTTTCATTCCAGTGGAATAAGACCCTGCAAATTTATCAAGTGGGAGGTCGAAGATGTTTTTGGAGGTTAAGTTTTCAATTTTAATTTTTCGTGCATTGCACATCAAAGTTAAATATTCGCGACCTGTTATTTTCGATAAAAAGTAAGGATGGGTAAGTAAGTAACCCAATTGATCTTTTATAAGGCCATTGTTGAATTTTATCTCACCTGAGTAATCCTCCATTTTCGAAATGCACTTGAATAGGGTCGTCTTGCCTGCCCCGTTTTCCCCAACGATTCCATAAACCATTCCCGATTCAAAAGACAAATTGATTCCTTTTAAAACTTGATGATCTCCATAACTTTTTGATAAATTTTCAATCTGAATCATTGTAAAATTTCTTTTAATCTTTTAATCGAACGAAAATAATAAAATGGTATAAATGCAATGAGCAATGGTGGAAAACCAATCGATAATATGATGCTTAGTGTTTGTGGCAAATTTATCTCAGATGGAAAATTTGAATATTTGCTAACTATCCCGAGAATGATCAGTAAAAATCCACAAATTTGAATGATTAGTAGAACTTTAATTGAGCCAGTAAAAATCAATGCGACGAAACAAATAACGGGAATATTCAACAGGAAAGTATAAAGAATGGCAATCTTTATTTTATGAAATAAAAAACTTTGAGGGGAATAAGAATGGACCCAAATGAAATATTCAGGCTCAGGTTTTATATAAAAATACAAACATGTCAAGTTAAGAAGTATTATGGAAAAAACAGCCAAGTTATAGTTGCCCGCTATTGCAGAAATAATAGCCAAACTAAAGGCAATAATTATGGTGATTATCGAACTTCGAAAGCCGCTTGTAAACTCAAATGGATAACGGCCAAAAGGTGTAGGAAGGGTTAGTTGTAAGCCTGTTCCTTTGTGCAAAAAGGCCAAGAGAACAACCATTAGAATAAATCCAATGGATAGTAACAATTTATTCATTATCAATAGAAAAATGACAAATGGTAAAGCAAAAATTAAGTTCTCAATTATTCTTACTTTATAATATTCTTTCTTTGAAAACAGTCTTTTTAAGAAAGAGTTTTTCTCTTTATTTCCAAGACTTCCGATGTAAAATATTCCTAAAATAGAGTAAATATATTCTGGGAAATCTAAGAGATTGAAAATTGCATATGAAGTGAAAATAAAGAGTGCAATTAGTAAAGGTATACCAATAATAGGTTTCACTCCAAAATCGGCAATGTGGCGAATAATTCTTTTAATCTGAATTTTAAAGTAGTAGCGCAATTCTGGTTTTTTGTTGTCAATATCAAATTGGTGGTGGCATTCTAATTTAGTATTTTCAGCCGAAAATAGACTGAAAATCTGAATCTTGAAACAAGCGGTAAATATAGAACGTTTGAATCAAAAATTTATTTAAATAACCTTAAAACTAATGTAAATTCGCTTTGAATCCAATCTCAATAAGATTGATCACAAGTCAAAAAACAATGTCCAGGTATTTATAAACTTTCATGAAAAATGGACTGAAGTTATTTTTGAGAATCATTTGTTCTTCCCGTTGCCATAAGTATAAGTCTGCGGCCTGTTTCCCATAGCCGAATGGGTAGGCCGTTGGATTATTATGGTCTTCAAAAATTTGTGCCTCTGGATATCGATCATAGTTTTTAATGAATTCATCCATCAATTTTTGAGCTTGTAGTCTGAATGATTTTGCTTTCTCAAGGTTTTCCATTTTGTTTGCCTTTTTATTTTCTAAAAGTGCTTTTCGATTGTGCAGTGCATGGTGAATTCGGAGATAACTAATGTCCAAAATAATCTTTAACTCTCTGTTTTTTATGAAATCAGTGGATGGAATTTTAGGGAGGACAAATTCCAGTTTTTCAATTTCATGCAAGGTTTTAGTCGCCGACTTAGAAAGCTCTTTTATCAGGTTCCGATTGTGTATTCTGTGTTTTGGCATCAATTCGTCTCCTCCATTCTCAAATGTAAGTATTTGTACCAATTGATTGTTTGTAAAATGTTCTTCATGAAATTTTAAATGTTCTTCCCAAGCTGGAGCATCTTCTCCCAATAATTTCAATGCAATCAAAGGGTCAAAATTGTATGCTAGGTTATTCAATAAGCAAACTGTCCAATCAATCATCCAATAGGCCAATTCATGACCAGTTGTGAATATGAGTTGTCCCTCAATTTTATTTTCGTAAAGAAATTTAGTGTCCTTTGATCTGCCACGCAAATAATCTAAATGCAAGAAGGGTATGTCAATGTCTAGGTTGATGTAATAGCTGGTTTCAGGATAAAACCAATTCATTCTTTTTCCATTTTCTTGAAGGAGAAAATCCTTCATGTGCTTGAAGTTTTCATTGCCATACATGGGGGCTATTTCATCCTCCAATGCATAATAAAACACGGTATGCGGTAAGATGCCAACATTGGGCTCGCAATATTGAGGGACAAAATTAAAATTTCCAAATTCAGGATTTTCTTGGTTGCTTGAAATGTGAACTTTCGCCATTAACTGTACTCCTTCCTTTTGGCAATGCACTGACATTTGATTCAACCAATCGATGGTTCTTTGATAATTTACTGAGGTGAATTCTGAAGTTCCCAATTCGACCCCTAAATAACTAATGTCTAATTTTTGTAAAATACCAGGGAGTTTCTTGTCAATTTGTTTGGCGCTATTTTTATCTGAAAGAGATCCGAGAATAGATACCAACTGCCAGTTGTTTTGCTGATGAAGAGCAATGCCAAACGAAATGCCCGCGTGGATTCCATAATCTTTTGCCTTTTGAAAAGGTGCTTGTAGATATTCGTATAAGTATTGCTGATTGCCTTTTAAAATATTGAAATCAAAAACATTCTGCTGATTTCTAGCTAGCCATTTTATTGTTTGTTCAGCGATTTTTTCATTGCCCATCAAAAATGCATGGACCCATTCATTGGGATGCATGGTGTGAAAATGAAAGCCTCTGTATTTTAAGGCTGGCTTCCATAAAATGGTTTTTCCACATAAAGTATCGTCTATTTCATTTGGAGAAATTTGATTCCTCGGATGAGGAAACAAAAAACCCATTTTTTGCAAGGTGAAATAAAGTACAGAAGACCATTCTGCTTCAGTCGCTTTTATAGAAATGTTGAACTTTTCAGATTCGCAGGTGACAGTTGCTGAGTTTTCTGTTGAAACATCATGCGAGAAATTTATTTTATCAATATTAAAATTTGCTTCTAATAAAATTTCATCCAAATCTTTTCGAATGGTTTCTTGTTTCGCTGAAATTGATCTCAAATTAAAGGTGTCAAACTGAGCAGACAGATTCATTGAAAGCAGCAAAGAAAAAAAACAAAGGGTTAAGGAAAAAAGCAATTTCATAAATGATATACAACTTAAAGATGATTAAAAAAGTGGAACTAAAAGCAAGCGTTGAAGATTCAGTGCATCAAAATCAAAGATAGAGAAAATTGATTTTTTACTGTAGTATTGTTGTTTTAATTTATAAAAAACAAAGAGGGAATGTTTTGTTTTTCTTTTGTCTTTTTGAACCTTTTTAAATTTTAACTGGTTGGGAAGTTTATCAATGCGAATACAGTTATAAACTGTTATATGTTTTTGTCCTGGAGATGTTTCGGGACTTGTGAAAATCCAATTTTGGATTTTAGAAATAATATTTTTTAACCAAACCAAAAATGACATGAAGACATTAAAGAGTACATTGGCGCTTAAGCGATTGAAGTTTATTACGGTTGCAAAAGGATCAGGGATCGATGCAAATAGAAAAATTGCATTTATAACTGAACTGGCAGGTTTGGGTTTTAAAATTGTAAATCCTGAATTGCTTGATTCTATTTCTATTTCTCTTTTCGATGATTATAAAAAAATGATCGATTCTTTGCATGAAATTAGAGGAGGTGCAATTGATTATGTGCCTTTGTTTACAGGTTTTCCTACAGAAGTTCCTGATGATGAAACATATTTCAAAAAGAGAATACTGGGATTTGTTCACAATATTTGTGACTGGTTTGAAGGGGACTTTGTTGAATTGGAAAATGGTATAAAAGTTCCTGAATATCTTTTTGATATTTATAGATTTGGTGCCGACCCAATTACACAATTTCAATCGAAAGACTTGTTTGAAGTAGGTGCGGCTTCTCAAAATAAGCGGAAAGCTGACAGCCACATCGAGTGGATTGAATTGGAATTGATTGAGGAAAATGAATGTGACATTGTCTTAGAACAATTTATGCTAGACCTCTTGTATGCCAAGTCCTCCATCAAAGATGGATTCAAAGAAGATTTGAAAATGCTTTTAAATTGTTTTGGACCAGCAAAGATTGAGGCTGATGAAATTACAATGAAAGAAAATTTAGCTTTTGTACTGAAATATTTCTGGGAAACCGAAAACTATAAAGCAGTAAAAACAATAGCAAACACTCCGACGGATATTCTAAGGTTGTTTGCTGCTTTGACTGATTCAGATGTAAGTTTGATAGAAAAGATTCGTTTTCCAAAGTTGAAGCGAAAACAAAGAAAAGTTATTCTTTCGATTCTTGAAAATTGTAAGGAATTGGCCGATGACTTGAAACGGTACAAGGGCTTGTGGTTGGAATTGGGTAGGTACATTCATCCAAGTGAGTATGCAACTGTCTTTCCTAAAACAGCCAATGCATTTGATCAGCTGCGAAATGGCAAAATCGTCACTTATAATTCATTGACTGAACAATTTATTGAACAGCACAACTTTGAAGACTTATTGGCTCATTTGGAAAAAAGGCCAGGTGTATTTTTGAGAAAGTTTCATGAAATTTTGAGACGTTTTCCAGAAAAGTCAACTTCTGTTTTGGATCTTTTGGAGCAGAAAGCTATAAAGGTGCCTTTGAAGAATTTGTTGATATTGCAGAATTTTTTTTACAATATAAATGAATTGAAAAACAGAACAATTGTCAATAAAAGAGGTAAGGTTTTGGTTTTGGCCAACAACAGTTTAGGACAATTGGATGATTCTGTTTTACAAAAAATTGTTGAGATTCTGACTAATGGGATTTTAGATCAAATGAATGCTAAGGAAAGTTGGACAGGGAAAAAGGTTTACATAGATCCTGAATTGACAAATTTTACGGTCCCACTGCAGCAAAGATCAGCTTCTGATGGATTAATCAATGTTGGCCGTGGCAGTCAAATTAAAATAGACTTTGAAAAAGTATTGCGTTTGTTTGTTTATTGGAAAGATGGAACAAGAGAAACGGATTATGATTTGTCGGTTATTCAATTTGATTCGGAGTTTGAAAACTTGGGGCATGTGAGTTATACCAATTTGAAGTCCGATGGAATTCTTCATTCTGGTGATATTCAATCGGCTCCACATGGTGCAACAGAATTTATTGACATAACTTTGGATAAACTTGATTCTAAAGTGAAATACTTGGTTGTTCAAATCCATAAGTATGAAGGAGATCATTTTGCTGACACAGAAAGTTTTGCTGGATGGATGATGAGAAAAGAGGTTGAAAATGATGTGAAATCATTTGACCCTAAAACCGTACAGAATATTTTTGATTTGAATGGTAGAAACGGATATGCAGTTCCAATAATTGTAGATTTGGCTGATAGTAAAATTATCATTTCTGATTTGTACATGTCTGGAAAATCGTTTCAGAACAATGTTGAAAACAGCAGCAGCAATGTTGCAATTGTATCGAAAGAATTGATGAATTTTATACATACTCGACCAAATATGTTTGCTTTGTCTCTTCTTAATTTGGAAGGTAGAAATGCTGTCTTAGTTGATGAAATGGAAGAGGCTGATATCAAAATTGGATTGACGGGTTGTGATATTAATGTTGGTGACTCTGAAAAGATATTGGCTGAGTTGATTTGAAATTGATTATTGATCTAGAAACCTATAGAAAGGATTAGAATGTACTTCCTTCTAAGTTAACTATAAACTTTGGTGGCCCGTAGGGCGCCAGATATTAGTACATTCAATTGCCTTTTTTTGATTATTTGAAATGCGGACTATAACATTCTTCCTTCTAAAATTGAAAATTTAGAATGTTTGATTACCGTTTTGTTTGAAAATTCTTGTATTGCATTTTTGTGTTAAAAGACTGGATTAAATCATACTTCCTTCTACTCCAAACCTTGTAGTTTATATTAGTATGATTAATTTCCAGTCTTTTTTTAGTTAGCAATTATGAAAATATAAAATAGAATATGATTCTTCTGTAATTTCTCAATATCCTTAACCTAAACTTTGTATCTTGTAGAGGAGCATAATAAAAATTAGCCTTGCATCAATTCCCACCCAATATAAAATTCAAATACGCTTGGAGAAAATACCAAAAGCGAGTTTTAGATGAATTGGAAGAGCACCTCGATGACAACCATCTACACATCATTGCACCACCAGGTTCTGGGAAAACTGTTCTTGGAATTCAAGTTGCACTGAAACTAGATAAGCCGACATTAATTTTAGCACCAACCATTGCCATCCGAAATCAATGGATTCAGCGTTTCTGCGAATTGTTTTTGCAATGTACAAAAGCACCAGATTGGATATCGCGTGACATAAAGAGACCAAAATTCTTTACCGTAGCTACTTATCAGGCATTGCATGCATGTTTTAACGGGATTGAAATAAATGAAAGTGATTTACAGGATGAAAGTGAAATGATTGTTGGACATGATGTTGAAAATAATCAACCATCCCGAAAGCCGAAAAAGTCTGAAACTTTTAACATCATTGAAAGCTTGAAAGGCCAAAATGTTGGGACCATTATTGCTGATGAAGCCCATCATCTCAAGAATGCTTGGTGGAAATCTTTGATGGCTGTTAAGACTGCTCTTAATCCTTGCATTGTCGGACTTACTGCTACACCACCTTTCGACGTTTCTCACAAAGAATGGCAGCGGTATATTGAATTGAATGGCCCTGTTGATGCAGAAATTTCTGTTCCTGAGTTGGTGAAAGAGGGGGATCTGTGTCCGCATCAAGATTATGTGTTTTTCTCGGCACCCACTAAATTGGAAAGCAAGCATATTGAAAAGTTGCGAAATAAAATTCATCAACTTTTTCATGAAATTGAATTGGATGAAAGCTTAATTTTTGCACTTGAAATGCATCCTGCTTATCTTCAACCAGAAGAGAACATTGAATGGATTTATTCTAATTTGGATTGTTATTCCTCTATGTTGATTTTTCTAAACGGAGCAGGAAGGAAGATCGATGAGGTTCATCTGCAAATCATAGGTGATGCGAATTTTACCATCCCAATATTGAATTACGATTGGATTGAAAGATTGCTCACATTTTATCTTTATGAAGATCCTGAAAATTTCGAACAATTTGCTGATCATCAAGAAGAGTTGATCGCTAGATTGAAACTCGCAGGTGCTCTTGAAAAGCGTGCCATTCATTTCACGCAAAATCCTAATGTCAGTAAGTTATTGGGAACGAGTACGGGCAAGTTAAAAAGCATCGAACAGGTTGTTGATTTTGAGTACCGGAATTTACAAGGAGATTTACGAATGGTCATTCTTACCGATTACATTCGAAAAGAATTTTTGATTGATATGCCTTTCAATGCGCTTCCTCTGAATAAAATGGGTGTACTTCCCATTTTCGAAAAGTTGCGTCGAAGCAATGACAAGCAATTGAAAATTGCTGTTCTTACAGGAAGTTTGATAATCATTCCAGCCACAGCTCTAGAGACTTTCAAGACAGAAGCAGCAAGTTTTTACTTGGACAATATTTCAACAAGCCCCTTGCCTTATGATCCTAGTTATCTAGTCATCAATGCTTCTGAAAAACTTAAATCCAATGTTATTCATGTCGTAACCCAAGTTTTTAAAACTGGTAAAATTGAAGTCTTGGTTGGAACCAAAGCCTTGCTCGGAGAAGGTTGGGACGCTCCTTTTATCAATTCTTTGATCTTGGCCAGTTTTGTTGGCTCCTACGTTCTTTCCAATCAAATGAGAGGCCGTGCCATTCGGACTGATCAAAATAATCCTAGTAAAACAGGCAATATTTGGCATTTGGTCTGTGTTGATTCAACTGTAGAAGACAATGGCAATGATTTGGATTTGTTAAAGCGAAGATTTAAAGCATTTATAGGTGTTTCGTTTAAAGAAGAAGCAAGCATTGAAAATGGTTTCAAGCGACTGAATATTCCGGAAAAGATAATTGGGCTAGATGAAATAGACAGCATCAATAATTCTATGCTCAATAAATCGGCTGAGAGAAGTCTGTTAAAGGAGAAATGGAATCAAGCACTTTATGATGGCAATACTATGGTAGAAGAGATAAAACTAGCTTTTCCTCCGAGTCAAAATTACAAAGAAATAAAAACCCTGCATCATAGAAATTCTAGAAAGTATTTTGCTGCGATGCTTTCTTCTGGACTGGCTGTTTTTGGTTTAGAAATGCTGGTTAATTTTGGGTTCTCTATTGAGCAAATAAGCAATAAGCATGAACTCATGATGTTTCTATTGGCTGCTGGCGGTGCGGGGGTACTGGGATTTGGGCGACTTGGTTTCAAGACTGCCAAGACTTATGTGAAATTCAGAGATATAAATAAGGATCTTTTGCAAATTGCTGAAACGCTTTTGGCAAGTTTTATCAAGATAGGTGCCATACAAACAACTGAATCTTTACTTTGCGTGAAATCTCAGGTCGATGAAATGGGCAATGTATATTGCCACCTTGACGGGGGAACAAGCTACGAAAAATCATTGTTTATCAACTCGCTTCAAGAGATTATCGATCCTATTGAAAGTCCGAAATACCTACTCATTAGAAAGAGTAACTTATTAGGTGCATTCGCTCAAAAAGATTACCATGCTGTTCCTGAAATAATCGGCAGGAAAAAAGAGTTTGCAGAACACTTTGCAAAAGTCTGGGCTGAAAAAGTTGGCCCTTGCGAACTTGTTTATACCCGAACAATCGAAGGTCGGAAACTGATTCTCAAATCCAGATTGCATTCACTATCTGCTCAATTTCAACATGAATCGGAGAGAATAAATAAATGGGTTTAGCATGGATTTAATTCATTGTTTATTCAGCTTGAAAAACTAATCAAGACTTACTTTCTCAGCATCAAGAAAACCAAGTTCGGGTTTGCCCATCAAAAAGAAACTTCCATCCAATTTCAGCAAAACATCGACTGTTGATTTGAAAAATTTACATTTACCCATGAATCGGCAATTTTCATAACTACTATTTACGTGTAGGCTACTTATGAAATTAGCATCACCTACAAAACGAGCGTTGCCGAAATCTGCCTTTTTCAAAAACTCGGCATAAGTGAAAAATATAGAAGTTCGGCAATCCAATAAAGTCATGTCTGCATATGCAAAGAATTTGGCAACACTGAATTGAGTTTCACCATTAAAAACTGCACTCTGAAAGCTTACCAATTCCTCAAATTCGGCATTCATGAAATTTGCTTTTTGATGAAAAAAACTATTCTGAAACCTCAACTCCTTTCCAAATTTGCATTTGTTGAAATAAGCATTTTGGTAAAAGGAGCTTTCTTCAAAATTTACAGGGCCAAAAAATTCTGATCCTGAAAAATCTGTCCGACCATAAATGGTTGCTGACCTCAAGTTTACTTCGCTTTCAAACTTACAGGACAAAAATGAAAGATTGTTGTGAAAGGTTGTTTGTATGGTTTCATCTGCATCATCATTGTTGTAAGCTTTGACCGGCCCTTTGAAAACACAATTCTGAAAAGTGATGGATGATTGTACTGGAATATTGAATAAGCTGTTCCCAATCAGATGCTTTTCTAGCAGGCTGCAAAAATCTAATTCACTCTCAAATGTTTTCCCCTTGATAAGTATATTCCCTCCTTTTTGGATGAGTTCTTCCATATCCGCTCCCATATTGTTTTCAGCTTTTTGTGTTGTACAGCCCATTATAAAAAGTGCGATAAAATAAACCAAAAAATGCTTCATTTATTTTGTGTTTTTTTCTTATTCTAAAATTTGAGTACTAGGCAATTTTAAATCAAATCAAATCAAATCAAAAAAAATGTTTGCTTTTGATGTTGTCACCAAAAGCTGAGTTGATTGTTTTAAGTTGTAATTTGCCTAGTACTCAAATCTGTGTCTAGTGTTTAATACTATTTCTGCTTATAAGGTTCTGAATTGCCCTGTTGTGCAAACACATCAACTTTGCTTGCAAGTCTGCCATTTTGTTTTTCTCGTTTTATAAACTCCTTGATTTCTTCTGGAGTATAGGCATTCGGTCTATTTGCATTCACGGCAGAATTAAAAATGTTTGAATCCAATTCTTGTTGATTCATTGTTAAATTGTTTTTAAAGTCAAATTCATTTTGTGAATTCCCAGATCCTGGTTCAGGTCTTAGGCCGTATCCGTTGTCAAAATAATGTGGCTCAATGGTGGTGTAAAACAAATTATTCAATTCATCTGCTTCCGCAAAAGTATCATCTGCATCAGCTATCATTACAAGATAATAATATCCTGTGATTTCAGGCATATAATAGGTCCGTAAAATACTTTCATAACCCCATGCTGTTTCAGTGAAATTTGCTCCTGCAGGAATGTTTAAATTAACGGTGCAATGATAATCAGTATCACAGTAAAAAGTGTTTTGGTCAATGCTTGTATTAAATTCATCATAGAATAAAACACCATAATCATTGGCATCGTAGGCATTGTAGTAAATATAATATTGAGACCATCCAGTATTTGAACTTGCTTCTTGGTTTCCAATATTGTAAACGTTGAAATTCATTTCACGCTCATTAGAAATGCCACTATAATCGTAGGTTGAATAATCTTCAAAAACCCATGGAGCTAGATCCACTCCAGTACTAATTACTGGATCTGTATTGTCAGGTGGATTGACACTGCCTTCGTCATTGTCAACTATGAACAAAGGTTGAGATCCATTGCCGCCATTGCAAAATTCGTTCAGCATATAATCGTAATCAATCCAAACATATCCATTGTCGCCCCAAAATTCGCCCCATGAATTGATTACTTTGTAAGCACCATTTGGTCCTTTGCTGTCATCATAACCAGCAATAACCAAGGCATGATATGCATGTTGTCCTACATTGTTGAAAGAGGTACTTGAGGACAAAACTGTATTGCTGTTCCAGCTCATAAAATTGTCGGCCAACTTCGCACCTAGAATTATTGGGACGTTGTTTGCCAAATTTTGTTTGATGCTCTGATGGCTTGCATCAATTTTTCTCCAGTATTTTATTTTATTAGAATTGGCCTCACTGGTCCAGCTTGATTGAAGGCTTGATTGGCTACAACCACCTAGGTTTGTGTACGGTACAGTTTGCATGCTTGCGACTCCACGATTTTGTAATACGTCAAGAGCGAAGGAGAAATTAGTACCATTGCAATCGGCTCCTTTTTCATCATCTGGAATTGCTGTGAATAAGTCTTTTGGACTGGCTTGATTCGCAGGAGAGGCGAGTTGACTTCCACTCGTCCCATTTTGCATGCCATTCAAAGCCGTCTTTATATTATAGGCGACTGACCAAGCCACACAAGTACCAAAACTTCCTTGATCGCCAATAGGGGGAAATTTAGCAAGCAAATCTACCGAAGCAGGCAGATCACCGTTGCCAAATCCAAAGTTTGTTGAAGTAGGGATTTCATCCAGGTTGTCATCACCCGTCCATCCCAAAGCATACTCCGTTTGCATTTCTTCTTCCTCCTCTTCTTCTTCCTCTTCTTCCATTTCCATTAGAATTGGATCATCTTTTTTGCAACCGCTGCTTACGAGTACTGCCGAACACAGCAATACTACTGTTAAAATAAAGCTTAACTTTTTCATTCTCTAGAATTTTAATTGTTATTAAAAATTTATAGAGAATTGCGTTTTCTACCTTTTATCAATCCTTCAATCTTCCCATAGATTGAAAATTTTCAAAAAGAATAGTTTGTATGGTCGATTAGACGAGAGAAGGGGAATGTTTTTGAAATATATGAAAAATTTCATTATAAATTAAGCCAATTATTAAATTTTTCTAGTCTTGTTTTTTATTTGTTTTGTTTCACATTAAAAAATTGATTGGAAAATGGAAAATCAATCTAAGCCAGTTCAAGCTCACATTTTTTTTTGTTGAAGATTGACGGGTGAAAACCTTCTTAAACTTTCAACGTAAATACTTAATGGATAACTAGACGGTTTCAATTGCAATTGTCTTCTGGTAATTTATAATCAGCTTGTTATTTTCGAAATGTAACATAAAATGCTAATTTTAGCAAAATTGTTTGATAGATGAAAAATTATCTCCTGGTTGTCTTTGTTTACTTATTTCAAATTTCTTTAATGGGACAAGAAAATACAGAATTGATTTATGTTGGTGATCCAATGTGTTCATGGTGCTATGGAATTAGCGAAGAACTGAACAAGGTTGTAGAGCAGACGAAGGGTGAAATGGAATTTCAAATGGTAATGGGAGGTCTGCGACCTTTCAATACCCAAACGATGCCAGAACTTAAAGACTTTTTGACTGAACATTGGAAACATGTTAGTGAAGCCAGCGGGCAAAAATTTAATTATGAGATATTAGATAATTCAGACATTGTATATGATACTGAGCCTCCATCAAGGGCAGTTGTAATAATAAGAGAATTGCTTCCTGAAAAAGAATTCGAGTTTTTTCAAAAAGTTCAAATTGCATTTTATCAGGATAATGTGAATACAAATGAAGTAGAGACTTATCTTGATTTAATAAAAGACTGGAATATTGATTCCGAAGTTTTCGAAAAAAAGTTCAATTCTGAAGAAGCCAAAATGAAGGTTAAGTCAGATTTTTCTATGGCTTCTGGTATGGGCGTAAATAGTTTTCCTAGTTTGGTCTTAAAACACAAAGACCAATATTATTTGGTCTTAAATGGATTTGCAAAATCGGAAGATATTATGAAAGAAATAAATAATGTTTTAGAGCCCTAATTAAAATGAAATATCCCTTCTCTTTTTTTCTTTTTCTTTGTTTGACCCACACCTTTCTCCATTCCCAAATATCCTCAAACTGGGCTCATCTTGATCCAATTGATGATAATAAAATGGGCGTTAGTGCTGACAAGGCATTTAAGTACTTAGAAGGTTCTGATTCTGATACGGTCATTGTTGCAATTTTGGACAATGGTGCAGAACTAACACACGATGATTTACAAGGCACTTTTTGGATCAATATTGATGAAATTCCAGATAACGGGATTGACGATGATAACAATGGCTATATAGATGACATCAATGGTTGGAACTTTCTTGGCAATGCACAAAATGAAAATCTAAAAAGAGATACCAAAGCACTGACCAGAATTTATGGGGAATTAAATAAGCAGTTCAAAGGTAAAGAACAGCCGGAGCTTTTAGAAAAAGACTCAGTTGCTTATCAGAATTTTTTAGAAATAGAGAAGGCTTATAAGTCTTCAGTGAAGGAAACAACAGATAAGATTAAGTATTTTGAAACGCTGCTCAAGGATTTTGAAATTTCAGATGAAATTATAAAGAAAAAGCTGAAGAAGGAGGAATATACTTTTGAGGAGCTTCAAAAAATAAAAAGGCCAAAAGGGAACGTAGCCATCGCTGTTGATTTCATGAAGCAATTGAAAAATAACAATTTAAGCAAAGCAAGCCTTGTAAAACGAATTGGGGATTATCAAAAAGATTTGGAAACCCGCTTAAATCCAGATTTTAAAAACCGTGAAAATATAGTTGGCGATGATCCCAATGATTTGACTGACACTGATTACGGAAACAATCAATTGAATGTAAAAGGTCCTTATCATGGAACAAGCATGGCTGGAGTAATTGGTGCAGTTCGAAACGATTTTGGTGTAAATGGAATTGCCAAAAAAGTAAAACTAATGATTCTGCGCATTGTTCCCAATGGCGATGAAAGAGACAAGGACATCGCACTTGCCATCCGCTATGCAATTGAAAATGGAGCTCAGATAATAAATTGCAGTTTTGCCAAAGCTTATTCCATGCATCACGATTGGATTCAAGAGCTGATTCCGGAAATTGAAAAAGCAGGAGTGCTGGTTGTGCAAGGGGCAGGAAACAGTGGAACCAACAATGATGAAAAACCTTATTTTCCAACTGGCCGTGATTTGCAGGGTGAAAAATCTACCAACTGGATCATTGCAGGAGCATCCTTACCAGATGACAATGAGAATTGGGTAGCTTATTTTTCCAATTATGGCAAGACTAGTGTTGACGTCTTTGCTCCAGGTTATAAAGTTGGAAGCTGCAAGACTGGAAACAAATATGATCAAGGAAGTGGAACAAGTATTGCCGCTCCGGTAATTTGTGGAACAGCTGCAGTTCTAAAATCTTACTACCCATTTTTAACTGGTCAGCAAATAAAAGAAATCCTTCTTGAATCAGCTCATGTTCCTAAAACCGAAAAGGTCAATCGTCCTGGTCCCGGTCCTAAAGAGAAAGTAAAAGTAAAGGACATAGCTGTTAAAGGAGGAGTTGTTAATTTGTATCGAGCGGTTTTGTTGGTAGAAGAGAAGTTTACGAGGTCCATTGGCGAAAAAACCAAAAGAAAGCCATGATTTGTCTCGTACTCAAAAACAGAATCTTAAATAGCTTAGAAAGAAGATTGTTATTGTCTTTGTACTTGTTTTGTTGGCTGTAAAAAAAATATAGATAAATGATAGAAAAAGTAATTGAATACTTCTCAAAATTCCAACTTCTTTCAGAGGAAGAAAAAAATGTTATTCGCAGTGGTTCAGATATTCAGTCAATAAAGAAAGGGACAATTTTACTCAAAGAAGGAGAAATTCCAAGGGATAACTACTTTGTAGTTAAAGGTTGTATCAGGCAATATTATTTGAAGGATGGAGAAGAAAGAATTGCCAACTTTTTTACCGAAGAACAATGGATTTTGCCGTTCACAAGTGTTGAAAATAACGGCTTATCAAAATACTTTTTACAATGCATTGAGGATTCTTTTTTGTTAATTGCAAACGATGATCAAGGAAATGATTTTCTGGATGAATTCCCTAAGTTTCGAAAAACATCCCAATCAATACTTGAAAAAGAAATAGTCAGACAACAAAACGAATTGGCTAGATTTATCAATCAAACACCAGAGCAAAGATACATCGCTTTACAAGAAAATCGCCCAGATTTGATAAGCAGAGTTCCCCAATATCAAATATCGAGCTATATTGGTGTTAAACCTGAATCATTAAGTAGAATCCGAAAAAGAATAACCAAGAAATAACCAAGTAATAAGTCAAAAAATAAGTCAAAAAAGTACAGGGCTTACTGAGAATTATTCTTAAAGACTGAAACAACAACACTCCCTTTTTTGTGTCCTTGTTCAACAAATTTATGGGCCTCTGCCATTTCTTCAAGTGAATAGATGCTATCAATTGTAGCTTTGATTTTACCTTGTTCAACAAGTGCTTTTATTTTTAAGAAATCAAGTTTTGAAGTTGAAGGGGCTTGATCGTCTACTGAAATATATTTTCCATTTGAGGACAAGGCTTTTTTGCTTTGTTTTTTCAATTCGGATGATTTCGTTTTACCTACTGCATCAAAAATGAAATCGTATTCCTCTAACTGAGAGACTGAATCGGATTGTGTGTAATCAATGGCTTTATCAGCCCCTAGAGATTTTACTAAGTCAAAATTTTTACCACTACATACAGCTGTTACCGTGGCTCCTGCATTTTTTGCAAGTTGGGTTGCCATAAGTCCTACGCTTCCTGATGCTCCATAGATTAAGACTTTTTGTCCTTGCTTGATTCCCATGTTTTTAAAGTAATACCAAGCCAGTCCAGCTCCATATGGAATCGCAGCAGCTTCTTTAAAATTCACATTGCTCGGTTTAATGGCCAAAGTCCAATTTTCAGGTAAACACATATATTCTGCATAGGAACCAAAACGGAGTTTAAAAGATGACATTGAACCAGAAGCGAAAACCTGATCGTCCTTTTTGAAGGCGGTAACATCTTTACCCACATTTTCAACAACTCCAGACAAAACCATTCCCATGATTGGGTTTCTAGGTTTTCCAAAGCCCAACATTAATTGAATCAAAAAACGAAAAATAAATGGTGCATCTAATCCACGCATGAGCACATCACTCGCAGTAACCGCGGTTGCGTAAATTTTTATGAGCACTTCGTCATCTTTTGGAATTGGTTTGTCAACCTCTTGTAATGATAATACTTCAGGTGGACCATATTTGCTGCAAATTATTGCTTTCATAGATGCTTTCATAGATTGAAATTTTCTTGATTATTTACATTGCAAAGTTCTCAATAGATATTACCGAATTCATTGACTTGGGTTAAGAAGGGAAGAATAGGGATAGCCTATAGAACAAATCGTTGTTGGGTTCTAGCGAAAATCAAGGATTGAAGCAATTTCAAGAGAATCAAAAAGAATTGCATGATTATACAAAGATCAAGGACCAGAAGTGCCCCATTAAAACTGAAGGAATCTTGAATTTCAACTAGCTTTGGGACATGATCGAATCTAATATCTAATATTTGAGTACTAGACAAAACTTAATTTTACCCATGATTTGTTTGTGCGACCGCTCTGCGGTCGATACTTATTAAATCGGTAAAACTAACCTAGTTTGACCTCTCCGAGGTCATTTAATTGATTATTGATCAGTTTCTATAGAATTAATAGGCCATTTCATGCGTCCCCAACTTTGCTCGATTGTTAAACCATTTATCATAATCGGTTACCTGAATAATTCCATCCAAATTGCAGTCCGATGGATCATAGGCATCCAATACTGCTGGATTGAGTTTCCAAGCATCATAATCCGTTGTTTGGATAGACATGTCCTGATTCATATCACCTGCAATCATCACAGCGAAACCCCCTGATAATTTCTGTTGACTGATTCCAAAAGCATTGTTGGTTGCATTGGTGAAATCGTAAGAAATGACATCGTTTATAGGTATTAAAGAACTGGCTGACATAACATCCAAATGGTTGCGGTGGCGGATACCAATGTAATAGGAACCGTCGTCTGGCAATGAAAATCTCAATGGATTGACACCATCCAGTCCCACAATAGATCCGTCCTCTAATACAAATGCGGATTGAGCCTCCAAAAGGCTCGTTCCTTGGGGTGGGGTAGTATTGGCTGTTCCTGTACGCATTTCAAGCAAGATCCAATCTACTGCATTGCTAGGTATTGAAGCAGCTGTGACTGGCATTGCATTGTATGGTGGATCCGAATAGGGGCTTTGCAAAGGCAACAATGAATTTAAACTGTTTTGCATTTCACCAAAAAAATTGTGAGGCCCTTCGAGGAGCACATTGACCTGAACTTCGATGATGCTTTCACATGTTCCGACCAAACTAGTTCCCTCTAAATCCCAAGCTGTATCATACGGAATGCATAAATGCGTTAAAGCTGTAATTGCAGGATCAGTTAGTCTCGGAGTGTGGGCATAATCATAAACCAAGGTCGAATCGGATGAGTCCCAAATAGCATTGTTAATTATTCCATCGTTTCCACCGATAAGATCATCAACAGTCCCTGAATTACCTCCATCATTTAACTGCCAATAGCCAGTTAAGTTGCTGTAATTGGGATGGCTGTTGTCAATTTTGCTACAGTGCCAATCTGAAATTGTTGCCGCATCTATCACCTCATTCCAGACACGAACTTCTGCAACTGAACCGTCAAATTCGTAATCGCCGTTAATGTCAGCTCCGATGAAAAGTCCCGCATTGGTGTCAATGTCTCCTATGAATGAAATATCTGCTGCATCGACATAATTGCCATCCTCATACATGGTCATTTGACCATCTCGATCGAAACTGACACTCAAAGTATGCCACTCATTATCGGCAATCGCCCCTCCTGTGTTTATATCCGTTCTCGATGAACCATCGCCTATATTTACTTTCCATTCAGGACCATTAGAAAACTTAAATGAAAAAACAAATCCTGCTAGGCTTCCCGAGTCCCAGTCTTTGTTTCCAACAATAGCAACATCCGCTGCTTGATCGGTTTTTACTCGACATTCTATTGTGAAATCTTGATTGCTTCCAAAGTTTAAGTTCGGATTGGCAGGAATTTGTACATAGTCATTGTTGCCATAAAAAGTCAATTCAACTGAATCGGCCAAGCAATTTATTGGAGCATCATAGATCATTGTGCTGTCTCTCAAAATAATTTGAGGGTCAATGTTTTTACCACTTGCAATAACAAATACTGTTTCTTCCTCTATGCTTGTTCCACCATGAGAAAAACCGAAACCTCCATGATCGGTAGTAACCAAAATTAACCAATCCTCATTGGCATAATTTAATCTTTGTTCAATTGCATTTATAACAGGACCGATGTTTTGGTCAACTTCCTCTATTGCTGAAATATAACCTGGAACAGTAGGTGAAAAACCCTGTGAATGCCCAGCATAATCGATTTCATCATAATGGAGAAAAATAAAATCGGCATCATTGTTGGAAATAAAATCGACTGCTTCGGTGCTGACCGCTGCATCCGTCGAAACAGTGAGTTTGAAATCGGCATCGTTTTGTATGATGAAATCATTAATAGGTCCCCAATGACAGATTGAGGCGGTATTCAAAGTGGGATCATTGGCTTCAATGTATTGTAAAATAGAGGGATAATCATCATAATTGCTTCCAATGAAAGTATTGTTCGTTACCCCATGCTTATCTGACCACACACCACAAAGTATTGCCGACCAACCGGGTCCGCTTATGGTGATGTCACCATTCATGGCATGCGGACTGAATATTCCATTAGAAATAAGCAAATCCAAATTGGGAGTATTTGCTTGAGCCAAAGCATCTGGCCTGCAACCATCCATTCCAATCAACAATACCTTTTTTTCGTTTTGGGCAGTGAGTAGGGAGGCTGTGAATAAGAGTAGGCTTAAGAATAACAGTTTGTATTCCATTTTTGAAATTAAATTTTATTAAACGGCAAAACAATGGAATTAAGATACGAAATTTTGTTTTGAATATGTGGATCTAATTGTTCTGATTCTTTTATCATGTTTCAGTTAGCTGTTCCTCTAAAAAAGGCTACCTTAAAATTAATCTCTCAAAAGCAAATGACGATATCCTTTGTTTCTACATGAAATAAGATTACTATTACAATGCTAGCAGTTTTATGCTGTTTAGAGTCACAGAAATACACATTGGAACAAGCATTTGAGGGAATTGTCAGCAGTTTTTTAGAAAACAGAGTTGGTTTGAGTGAAGATTTTCTGATGAAAGATTTATCGGCCAAGCTCAAGGAAAATTTGTTGAAACTTTTTCTTGAAAAGCAATTTAAAGTTGCCGGAATAGGAAATGATTCAAAATTTCAGACCAAAAAATCAATTCGAAGTGATGTCATTTATTGGCTTGACCGAAAGCACGATGATGCCCACGAAAACGTTTTTTTTG
The DNA here is from genome assembly GCA_937927195.1 of uncultured Chitinophagales bacterium. Lineage (GTDB taxonomy): Bacteria > Bacteroidota > Bacteroidia > Chitinophagales > UBA2359 > JAHDGP01. The sequence goes on along the minus strand of CALBCY010000082.1, from coordinate 571 downwards.
ATTGGATGGATGCCTTCGTGAAATACCTAAACAGGACCTGTTACACAGGCATAACCGGATACGAGTTTCACTATGCCTATTATGCGGAAGGCAGTTTTTACAAAAGGCATTTGGATCAATTCAAGGACAATCAAAGCAGGGCCTTTTCGATGATCATGTATTTGAACGAAGATTGGGTTTCTGCCGATGGTGGGGAACTGTGCATTTATCACAAAGATGTTTCGCAAATTATTTCACCCATGAACGGCAAATGTGTCTTTTTCAAAAGCAGTGAGCTGGAGCATGAAGTATTGCTCAGCCACAAGCCGAGGATGAGCATTACAGGTTGGCTGAGGACGGATTAGTGGCTTGGACATTGAGGCTTTTCCTGTAAGAGATTTAATAATTTTTCTTTTGAAATTTTAATTAAATTCGCTCAATCTCCTGCTACTTCATACCATTTCACACCACAAAAAAATCCAACACCGAACACCGAATACCGAATACCGAATTCTGGCTCTCTAATAATCCATTTCATGATGCCCCAACTTCGTTCTATTCTGATACCAAAGATCATAATCCGTAACTTGAA
>CALBCY010000081.1 GCA_937927195.1 uncultured Chitinophagales bacterium | reverse complement strand
TTGCAAACTCCAACTTGCCTTACTTCCACGACCAATACCAAAATAAATAAATTTTCCTTTATTAAAATTTTGCTTTTCTTCTCAAAGAGAATTAACTTCCTAATATCTTTCTAAAATAACATTGAGAAAGAAAAAAGGAGTGACTGTTTTCGTGAAATTTTAATTAGAGATCACTAAACTCTTTTTCAGAATCGTTCTATGAAATTTGTAATACAGGAAGAAGGGAGATTTAAATATGTTGAACAGGGAGCAGGACCAACGCTCTTATTGTTGCATGGACTTTTTGGAGCGCTCAGTAATTTTTCAGATTTGATAATTGAGTTTTCTGCAAGGTACAGAGTCATCATTCCCATTTTACCTTTATACGAAGATTCTGATTGGGAAAGCAATGTAGATGGAATGGTTGAATTTGCAAAGGATTTTGCCGAATTCAAATCACTTGATTCCCTCACATTAATTGGAAACTCTTTAGGAGGACATATTGCAATTTTATTTGCGATAAAATATCCAGAATTAGTCAATGCTATGGTTTTAACCGGAAGTTCCGGATTGTTTGAGAATACGCTAGGTGGGACATATCCCAAAAGAGGGAGCTATGAATTTGTTAAGGCGAAAACGGAAAGTACATTTTACGATCCAGCAGTCTCCAGCAAAGAATTGGTCGATGAGGTTTTTGAAATTGTCAATGATCGGAGTAAAATAGTTAAGGTCTTAAGAATGGCTAAATCCGCTATTAGGCACAACGTTGGAAAAGAACTTCACAATATAAAATGCCCCACTTTACTAATATGGGGCAATCAGGATCAGATCACGCCGCCATTTGTCGGTGAAGATTTTAAAAAACTAATTCCAAATTCTGAATTGAAATTTATTGAACATTGCGGACATGCTGCTATGATGGAAAAGCCACAAGAGTTCAATGAATTATTACAGGACTTCTTAAATGCTAAACAGTAGATTTTAGACGCTGAATCGAAATGTACACCAAAAACATTTTAAATGTAATCCGTACATAATAATAAGCAGTTCAGAAAGCAGTTCAGAAAGCAGTTTAAACAAGGAGTCTATTTAAGAAACTTAACATCGAATGTCAAGTTCGAATGTCAAGAATTAGGTGTTGAAAAAACAAGCAAATTATTGAGCAATCTTTATTGTTGAAAATTGTGGTATAAGTATTGCAATTAATAATATTAGCGACGGTTCATATGGAACAATCAGTAAAACTGAGAACTTTATTTTTTAAGCGATTGTTATTGTTTTATAGACAATCATTTCTACAGATGAAACTTTTGAATATAAAATGAGTCAATAGTAAAGGGATTGTCCTTGCAGCGTGCAGGGGCAATGATTAAAAAGATTGCGCGATGATAGGAAAAGATTTAATTAGAGAAGAAATTGCACCATTGGACATAGATTCAAGAGGAAACAGCGCCATCAATAAGATGATGGAGTTGAATCTATCTGCTTTGCCTGTGGTTGAAAACAAAATATTCAAAGGAATAATAACAGAATTGAGTTTGAAAGACATGGCTTTTCCTGAGGAAAGCATTCGCAGTCTTCAACTCGAAAAACCTTTGGTAGTGGCCAATGAGGGAGATCACTTTCTTGAAATTGTCCACAAAATGAAAAAGTATGGCACAGGGCTATTGCCAATTGTCGGTGAAAATGGTGTGTACATCGGTACAATTCACCAAAATTCATTGCTTAAATACATAGCCGATATCAATGCTTTTAAGGATCCTGGGGGGATTATTGTTCTTGAAATGAATTCTTCGGATTATTCGCTGGTTGAAATTTCACAAATAATAGAAGCTGAAGGAGCAAGGGTTTTAGCAACTTATGTCGAGGTCAATCCAGAATCTCGAAGGTTGACTTTGACAATCAAAGTGAATAAACTTGAAATCGAAACGATTTTGTTGGCTTTTGGGCGTTACGAATACGAAATTAAAGCGTCTTTCCGTAGAGAAGATGAAACAGAATATCTACAAGAAAGATATGATTCACTTATGAATTATTTAAACATTTAAGACAAGTCAATTTAATGCTGGAAGATTCTTTAAAAGGATTCTGCATTGGGATTAAATAATATTGAAGCTTGTTTTCCCTAACCCTTATTTTTATAAAATCATCCTTGTTTAAATGATGAATAAGGAGAGATATTTGTAATTTGCTACCTATTTATAAAAGACAAATTTCTTAATTCTAGCACCGCAGATCTGGCATGACTCAGAAACCATTTTACCCACATATAGAAATCATAGAAAAATCCTATGAAATTCCACAGCTCAACAGAAAAAGGAGGATTTCTGCTTTGTTGCCATACGATTACTATGAAACAGACAAGCATTACAAGGTGTTGTACCTCAACGACGGACAGAACTTGTGGGACGACAATGCACCTTATGGAAACTGGAACATAGATGATGCAATGCGATTCATGGCTTCTGTTGGCCAAAACGATGTGATCATCATCGCCATCGATCATGGCGGAAATAAAAGGATTGCAGAATACGCGCCTTATCATACTGAAAAGTTTGGCGAGGCACAAGGAAATCTTTACATCGATTTTCTCCGAAATACCCTTATACCGTATATTGAAAAAAAATTCCGCGTTCTTCCTGGACGTGAGAATACTGGAATTGGTGGAAGTTCAATGGGCGCTTTGATCAGCCTCTATGCTGGTTTGAAATACCCTGAAATATTCAGCAAACTGTTGATTTTTTCACCCAGTTTATGGATTGCACCAGAAATGTACGACGAAGCCTTGCGCTTTACTCCATCCAGTCCTGTTCAATTATATGTTTACGCTGGCGAGCATGAAAGTAAAAATCACATTGCCAATGTAATGAAGCTTCGTCAAACATTGAAAACTAATAAAAGCTTCGCAGAAAAAATAAAATTTAAACTTTCAATCAATCCGAGTGGGACTCACAATGAATATTATTGGAGTAAAGAGTTTCCCATTGCATTAAAATGGTTATATTTCGACTCAAACTAAGTGAAAGATGATCATAAAATCTAAAAACTCCTCTAGCAAGGAAAAAAGCAATCTATTGCTGCCTTTTTTTGAAGGTGAAATTGACAAAAAATTAATTCAAAAATTATCGGGAATCAAGCAACTGTCTGATTTTTCAGGCAAGTTCAAAGAGACCATTGTCCTCTATCATTCCAATGGCATTAAGAAAATATTCTTATTGGGATTGGGAAAATCTAAGGATGCTAAGAAAAGCGCAGCAGCCTTCAAAAGCTTCGCTTTCAATCACCATAAAAAGTTCGAATCAGGTCTGGATATTGATCTAGGACACTTACCAGAAAACATTGTTTTACAAGCTAGTTTGGGTATGAAGCAAGCTACCTATCAGATTGGCTTTTTTAAAAAAGAAGACAAAAAGATTTCAAAATTCTATTCAAAGAATTTTTCGGTAAACATTTCACACCAATCAAAGAAGGTAAAAGAGTTGATCAATGAAGGGGCCTTAACTGGGCAAGCTCAAATGAACATCATGAAATTGGTGGATTTGCCTGCGGCTGATAAAACGCCAGAATATCTTGGAAAACATGCGCTTGCTATTTCTAAAAAATATGGCATTTCAACCAAAGTATTCAAAATAAAAGAGTTGAAAAAAATGGGTTTCGGTGCTTTACTTGGAGTGGGGCAGGGCAGTTTTAATCCTCCGGTTCTTATTCAAATGGAATACAAGCCAAAGGGGTCGAAATCAAAGAATCCTAAACTGGCTTTGGTCGGGAAAGGCGTAACTTTCGATACTGGTGGCATTTCAATGAAGCCGCCTTTTAATATGCATTTTATGAAATGCGATATGGGTGGTGCAGCGGCAGTTCTAGGAGCAATGGAATTAATTGCTGCCATGAAATTGCCCATTCATGTTGTTGGAATAGTGCCTGCTACAGAAAACAGTGTGGATGCAAAAAGCATCTTACCAGGAGATGTTTTAACCTCTTATTCAGGAAAAACAATAGAAGTTATCGATACAGATGCTGAAGGCCGACTAATATTGGCCGATGCACTCGCCTATACAGTTGACAAATTCAAGCCAGAAAATATGATTGATTTGGCGACCTTGACAGGATCGGTGGTCCGTTCATTTGGTTATGTTTGTGCTGGAATGTTTTCCAACAATATGGATCTTGCGAGAACCATTTATGATACTGGACAATCTGTTGATGAAAAAGTTTGGCAGTTACCAATTTGGGATGATTATAAAAGCGATGTGAATTCAGACATTGCCGATACAAAAAACTTTAGCGGTAAATCCATGCATGGAGCAATTTCTGCAGCCAAGTTTTTAGAAGTGTTTACAGACGAACATCCAGCATGGGTGCATTTAGATATTGCTGGAGTTGCCTTCGGAGGTTCAGAATTTGCAACAATGAAAAGTGCCACCGGCTATGGAGTAAGATTATTGTTTGAGCTGGCCAGGAAAATGGTGTAAAAAAAAAACTATGTGAACGATGTTACTATGTGTTTTTAAAATACGAACCACATAGAAAAAGTCAGATTTCGGATACATTCTTTAGCATATTCATTTATGATGAAATTTTGGCTGTGAAAATTCCGAAATGACGTTTTGTCTAAAAACCTAAATGTCTAAAAAATGAAAACAGCTGCATTAAATATTTTATGTGTCTCCAGATATTTTAAAGGAGAAGATTTTTTCAGAGGATTGAAAGATACAGAGCACAAAGTATATCTATTGACTTCTGAAAAATTGAAAGAAGAAGACTGGCCTTGGGATTCTATAGAGGATTCGTTTTTCATGCCTGAAAATGAAGAGGGTCGTTGGAACATGGATCATGTTTTGAATGGACTGGCTCATATAATGAGAAATCTTTCTTTTGATTTGTTGGTTGCATTGGATGATTACGATGTTGACAAAGTAGCCCACATACGAGAGCACTTTAGGATTCCTGGAATGGGCGAAACCACTTCAAGGCATTTTCGGGACAAGTTGGCTATGAGGATTCAAGCGCAAGATGCAAAAATTCCAGTTCCAACTTTTACTGATTTATTCAATGATGAAAGAATCCACCGATATGCAGATTTGGTTCCAGCGCCATACTTGATCAAACCTCGTTCAGCAGCTAGTGCAGAGGGCATTGTGAAAATCAAGAATCGGGAAGAGCTTTGGAATGAAATAAATAAATTGGGTGAAAACAGACACGGTTATTTACTGGAGCATTTTGCGCCTGGTGATGTTTTCCATGTAGACGGATTGGTTTTTAATAATAAAATACTTTTTACAAGAGTCAGCCAATATTTAGATACACCTTTGACGGTTTCTCAAGGAGGTGGAATATTTCGCTCACAAACAGCTTCCTTCAATTCTAAGGATGATAAGATTTTACAAGATTTAAACGCTAAAGTAATAAAGGCGTTTGGATTGAAGCATGGTGCTTTTCATTCTGAATACATAAAAGGTCAAGACGGGAATTACTATTTCTTGGAAACCTCTTCTAGGGTAGGAGGGGCACATTTAGCTGAAATGGTGGAAGCATCTTCTGGTATCAATCTGTGGTCTGAATGGGGAAAAATAGAAGTCGCTGCAGCCACAAAAACAAAATATAAATTGCCCAAGGTTTTGAAAAAACATGCTGGCATTGTGGTCTCTCTTTCAAGGTTTGAAAAACCAGATATGTCTTCTTTTGATGACAAGGAAGTCTGGTGGAAAATAAACAAAGAATGGCATGTTGGAATGATTGTTTGTTCTTCCAAGCGAGGACGAATTTCTGAATTGTTGGATGACTATGGTGATCGAATAGCAAAAGATTTTCATGCAAGCGCTCCCACACCTGATACACATTACAATCCGTAAATAGAATAGTAATTAATCATTTAAGTTCAATATGCTAGTTATAGCAGGAATCAGTATAGCACTTTTTATTTCGGCTTTGTTGTTGTCTAAAAGCGATAAATCTAAGCCTGATTATATTCTGCTTATATGGATGATAATATTGGCTGTTCATTTGGCTTATTTTCATTTGTTTTTCAATGGTGAATTGTACAAGTATCCTATTTTACTAGGTTTCCAATTTCCGCTTCCTTTGCTTCACGGAGTGTTTTTGTATTATTATGTTTCTTCTGTAACGCATCAGCTGCCAAAACGAAATTTCAGCTTGATACTTCATCTGATTCCTACACTGGCAGCCTATATTTATTTGATTCCATTTATGTTGCTTCCCGCTGCAGAAAAAGTAGCAGTTTTTAAGAGTGGGGGACAAGGCTATGAGGCTTTTCAACTTATACTATTGACAGCAACTTCCATTTCAGGCATTGTCTATTTCATATGGTCGCTTATTTTATTGAAAAAACACAAAGAAAGGATTCAAAGTGAATTCTCAACCTTGGAAAAAATCAATTTGAATTGGCTAAGGTTTTTAACCTATGGATTGGGATTGGTTTGGCTATTGGTGATTTTCACTCAAAACGATGGGATCATATTTATAGGAGTGTCTATTTTCGTTATTTTGATCGGCTTTTTTGGTTTGCAACAAAAGGAAATTTTTGGTAGAGAAAACAAGCCTGTAGAATTGGATTTACCAGTTTTGGAAAAAAATGAAGTAGAGGTTTTACCAACAGAGGTATTAAATAAGGAAAAATACGCAAAATCAGGTTTAACCGAGGATGCAGCTGTAAGGCACTATGCTCAGTTAATGTCGCTGATGAAAGATAAAGAATTGTACAAAAATGCTGATTTATCCCTCAGTCAATTAGCCTTAGAATTGGGAATACATTCCAATTACCTGTCCCAAATTATCAATGAAAAAGAAGGGAAGAGCTTTTATGATTTTGTTAATTATTTTCGAATTGAAGAATTCAAGCATTTAATTGCTCAAGAATCCAATCAGCAGTATACGCTAATGACGGTTGCTTTCGATTGCGGCTTTAATTCAAAATCCTCCTTCAACAGGCATTTTAAAAAAAACATGAATATGACGCCAACAGAATACCTGAAGTCCGTCCGCGCCTAAAATCGGTTCTCCTGCCCTGACAGCCTTCGAGATCCTCTCTTCTTTCAGGCCAGTTTTCTCCTCTTTCTCCATCCACAAATACGCATAAAATTTGACCCAAATGGACCCAAATGGGCAACAAATTGGTGCATATTGTAAGCTGACACCCCTATATGCGTTGGTTTTGCATGAAATGTGTCCCATATTGTAAGTTGGCCCACAATTGATCAGGAAAGGGAATAAGTTTGGAGCTCATTAAAAAATATATTTCAATGCGTTCTACAATCTTGTTTTACTTTTTGCTTTTTATCGGGTTCAGCTGTTCTTCTTGTGAGGAAGAATTAAAACTTGATGCACCAGGTTCTTTGGTTCCTTTAACTGTCGTGGATGATGCTACATTGCCATCCATTGTAATCAATAATGTCCATTTGCATGCTGAAACATTTGGCGATCCAGAAGATCCTATACTGATTGTACTTCACGGAGGCCCTGGAGCTGATTACCGAAGTATTCTCAATTTTAAAGAATTATCCCATGATAGTATGTTTGTGGTTTTCTATGATCAAATGGGCGCTGGATTGTCTCAGAGAGTTGATCCAGAGGCATTCGATGGTGTCCAGGTATTTATCGACGAATTGGAGGCTGTTATTGCCCATTACAGACAGAACCCCAATCAACGAGTTGTTTTGGCTGGTCATTCATGGGGAGCCATGTTGGCAACAGCCTATGTGAATCAACATCCTGATGAAATTAACGGACTTATTTTGGCAGAACCTGGAGGATTTACCTACGATCAGACAATGGATTATATTTCACGCTCAAGAAGCTTGAAGTTATTTGGTGAAGCAACCAATGATTTTGTTTACCAAGATCACTTAATCACTGGGAGTGATCACAATACTTTGGACTATAAGTTGGCTTTATCGACAGCAGGTAATGATACGGGGGATGATGCCAACCTCCTTCCTTTTTGGCGGCTGGGAGCGATTTGTAACATCGCTTCTTTTGAGGCAGTTGTGGAAGACAATAGCCTACTTGATTTTAACAACAATTTGAATGCTTATACTGGAAAAGTATTGTTTGTATACAGTGAGTTAAATGAGGCTTACGGAGCTGAACATGCTACTTTGGTTTCTTCGGCATATCCCAATGTTCAATTGGAGTTGATTATGGGATGCGGGCATGAAATGCCTCACTTTGGATGGACAAATTTGTACCCATTGTGTAAAAGTTATTTGAGTGAAATTTTATAACAAATCAATTTAAAAAAAACGATAATGAAGAATTTAATAAGAACAACAATCATAATAATGCTTAGTACCGTCTTTGGATTTGCTCAAAACATCAATTGGCAATCCTTAGAGGAAGATAAAAGTGGATTGGTTTATTTGAACTTTGGATACGATTTTGGAATGAGTACTCAAGTTGGAATCGGCCATAAAATAGAAACTTTTTTACCAATTGTTTTAACAGCGGATTATTCATTTCCCGCAGGTAAAAATATCGCTGATGACTTCAAAATTAGATTGGGGGGGCAACTTCAATTGTTTGAATACAAGAATTTTGTTTTCTCTACTAAATTATTGGGAACATTCAAAAGACATGAAACGGACTTGGTTCGGATGGCCAGTTTTGGTTCAGATTTTTCAGCTATTGCCGGATTTTACAAAGCCAAATGGCACGTCGCTGCTGAAGTGGGATTTGATAAAACGATTAGCAACAATTTGAAGCATTCTAAATTTTTGCGGGACAACTATCCAGAAATAAAAGATGGTTGGTATATTCCAACTGGTGGAAACTGGTACTACGGTGTGCAAGGAAGTAAAACTTTTGGCAATCGATTGGAAGGTTCTATTCGAATTGGAGTGACCAATGCCGAAAAGAAAGATGAAAATGCATTGTTGCCCTATTATACTCAACTGGGTCTTGTTTGGCGGTATTGAAAATCAGCCCCCGACCTGTCAGCGTCAAAGACGCTGACAGGTCGGGGGCCCTTTCGCCCTTTTTTTTGAAAATCATTGCTTCAAAGTAAACAAGTCTTTGATTTCCTGATTGGACAATTGACCAATCCAATTTTCTCCGGTACTTACCGTCATTTCTGCAAGTTCCTTTTTGGCTTGAATCATTTTATTGATTTGCTCTTCGAAAGTGTTGGCAGTAATGAAACGCTGAACCAAGACATTCTTGTTTTGACCTATTCGATAAGCACGATCGGTTGCTTGGGCCTCAACGGCTGGGTTCCACCACAAATCGTAATGGATCACATGAGAAGCTGCTGTTAAATTAAGTCCTGTACCAGCAGATTTTATTGTTAAGACAAAAATATTGGAGGCTTTGTTGTTCTGAAAATTCTCGACCAATTCATTTCGTTTTTTCAATGAAAGTCCACCATGGAAAAACAAAGGCGCTCTGTTGAAATGCTCCTGGATCATAGCATTCAATAATTTACCCATTTCCTTGAATTGAGTAAAGATCAAAACTTTTTCATTGTTGTTGAGAATGGTTTCCAATAATTCTATGAGCATTTGTGCCTTGCCTGAAAGTTCGATCGAAGCCTCTTTTTGTTTCAAGAACTGAGAGGGGTGATTGCATATTTGTTTGAGTGCAATGATCATCTGCAAAACAATGCCTTGTTTTTTGAATAATTTATGTTTGCCTTTATCATTTTTATTGTCCTCAAGCGCAGCCATTGATTCTTTTAAAACTGTTTCATAAAGAGCTGTTTGTTCTTTGGTCAAATTGCAAATTCTGTCGCTTTCAATTTTCTCAGGTAAATCACTAATAATCGATTTGTCTGTTTTTAATCTCCGCATTAAAAATGGAGCTGTCAATGTTTTAAAAGCCAGCGCTGCTTTTTGATCTCTGTTTTTCTGAATGGGAGTTGAGAATTTTTTTCTGAAATAAGTTTGGTTGCCTAAGTAACCTTTATTGCAATATTCCATGATGCTCCAAAATTCGGAAAGCCTATTCTCAACAGGAGTTCCACTCATAGCGAAATAGGTATTTGCTTTTAATGCTTTGACGGATTTGCTTTGTTGGGTGTTGTGATTCTTGATGTGTTGTGCCTCATCTATTACAATGACATGCCAGTTCAATTTGGAAAGTTTTGCCCGTTCATTTCTAACAAGTCCGTAGGTTGTCAATACGATTTCTTCCGCTTTGAGATTCGTTAAGTTCCTGTTGGAACCATGAAACACGAAATACTTTAACTCAGGCGCAAACTTGTCTATTTCTGCCTGCCAATTATAAATCAAAGAGGTCGGAACAATGACCAATGCTTTTGTACCATCTTTAAAAATTCCGTCATCTTTGAATTTTTGTAAAGTGGTGATGACCTGAAGCGTTTTACCAAGACCCATGTCATCGGCTAAAACAGATCCGAAGCCCAATCGGGAATTTTTATACAACCAACTGTAGCCTCTTTTTTGATAAGGACGCAAAGTTGCCCTTATTCCTGCTGGTACTTTTTCCTCTTTTGTATGAGTAAGTTCTGTGATTAAATTTTGAACATCCTCCGTCATTTCTACTTTGGCTCCATTGTATTCGTCACCCAATGCTATTCGCAAAACATCAATGTGGCTGAGCTCTTTTTTAGCATTCCATTCTTTGAGAAATTTTTGGAGCTCTTCGTCGCTCAATGAAATGTATTTCGATTTGTACTTGATTAAGTTTTCTGATTTTATTATCAGTTTTTCAAACTTATCAAAGCTAATAACTTCGTTTCCAAGGGCAACCCTCCATTCAAAATCAAGGAGTTTTTCTAATCGAAGGAAAGAGGAGCTTACACTTTTTTCGCTTTTTGACCTTGAAAGTTTGACACTTTTCTTTGGTGAAATTAGATTCTTCAGTGATTTGGGCAACATGATTTCTATACCAAGCAGTTGGAGAGCAGGCTTGGAATTAGAAAGAAACTCATACATTTCTTTGTTACTCAGCGAGGCATTCTTTGAAGCTGTATTGATCAGTGAATTTACTTGGGGAATGAATCGGCCGAGCAATGAAAGGTTTTTAAGAATTTCGAATTTGTGATTTTTGTATTGATCATTCTGTAAAATCTCCTGCAAAGGAATCAATGTTGCGAGCTTCTCACTTTTGCTTTTTACAGAGAGGCTTAACATGAAATCAATTTCATTGGACTGTTCTTCGATTTCAACAACTGCCTGAAAATCTGATTGATCATAATCATATAGACTCAACCATCTAGCAATACTTTTGCCAATGGATTGTTCTGCTATTCCTTCGAAATACCCACGACTGCCCAAGAAAAATAACTCCTTAAATTCATTCCCTTGTATTTTTAAATTTGAATGAAATGAAATTTTATTTAGCAGAACAGTTATAAAAACAGAAGTCAACCAAAATATTTCGTTGGCAGAATTTTCTTTATTGCATTCAATGTGAAATTGCAATTCACCATCACCCTCTCTTAGGCTTTGAATGGAATTTTTTACTTCTGAATTAATCGTAGCGGGAAACCAATGAACTTTGAGAATGTTTTCAGATGGTGTGAATATTTTAGGAACGATGGCTCCTTTGGCAATTAAATTCAAAGCTAGATCAAGGCAGTCTTTCCAGATTGTTATAGGATCATTGTAAAGACTTAGTTGCAATGGATCTATTTCAATCAACCGATGCAAGCTGTAAAATGTATTTACTTTTTCTTGGTCCTGTAAGGCCAGGGAATTTCCGTTTTTATCTATTTCGTATTTTAAGTCATCGAGATTGAGTTCGGCTTTTACATCATTTTTGCCGATGAATTCTGTTAGATCCATTTTTCCTTCCCAGATCTTTTGTGCAGTTCTTCCAATAGATTTTATGATTGTAGTATAGTATTTTTTAAAGTTGCCGTCTGTGTAAAATGCAGGTTCATCATCTAGGAAAACAAACAGCGATTCACTTAAATCATTTATTTTGCTTAGATCAAAAATGTTTTTCGATTCCTTGTTCGGTAGACTGAATGAATTTAGTAACTGATTTAAACTTGGAACTGTGATTAATTTTGTTTGTGAGCTGATTCCTTTTTTCTCTAATTCTTTCCGTAGGTAGATGTCGCGTAGTTCAAAAAGAAGGAATGGATTGTTATCTATTTCACGACTCAGCAAATAAATAATGGCTGCAATGTGTTTGCATGGGACAGCATGATCTGGACAAGAACAACGCATGGAAAAGTCTTCCCAAGAATTTGGAAAAATCTTTAAATCATGTTTGTCAGCTATTTGGTGAACATCCTCATTCAGTTCTCCGTTCATCAGATTTGCGATGATTGCAGGATGCTCTAAAAGGCCGTTAATGAATAATTTGACTTGTTTGTTGTCGAAAGCGGGAATGCTAATGTCAACTTTGTAGGGATCAATTCGGCTGCCTTGAACCTTGGCCGTAATCTGGTTTTTTGTGATGTTGATATCTTTTACCAAACCTGTTCTGGCGTATCGACTTCCACGAGGAAGTCGATTGCTAAAATCGATTTTTGAGAGCGAATTTAGGAAAGAATTTCCCCACCAGGTTTTGCCAAAAAATCGAGACATTGATTATTAATTAGTTTTTTGAAATTGGCCCAAAATCTAATTTAACAATATCCCATTCATTATTTCATTCTACTACAAAAGTCTTTATAATTTTATTGGGACCAATATTCATTTCAAGAAAATAAATACCCGTTTGATATTTTGATACGTCCAGTTTTAACTGCCTTTTGTTTTTTACGCTTTGTTGGTGGATACTTTGCCCAAGTGTATTGTGAATTTTGATCGTGAAATTCATTTCAGGAAAATCAACTAGTTGAATGATCAACTGTTCATTTGCAGGATTTGGACTCAGTAGGAGCTTGTTTTCGATAGAATTACCAGCAACACCAAGCATAAACCCATCATCGGTATCATCTGCATTGCTGACATGATTGGCTGGTATTTCACAAGCATATTTCACCTGATTGGGATCGCCCAAACCATCGCCGTCATAGTCGGCATACCATTTTATCATCCCATTGCAAGGAATGGCAAAAATGGAATCATAATCTTCTTTGAGCTGATTGGCATTTTCAATCAAATTACTGATGTCATTGTCATTGTAAGTATCGTATAAAATGGCGAAAGTTATGGTTCTGCTTTCACCTGGTTGAAGATTTACAGGACCAATCCCGGCAGTAAAATGACGATAAGGCAAGATGCCTTCATTTACCATCGACCAACCATCAGGATCGTTGGGAAGGTCAGTAAACATGAAAGGTGTCTCTTCTGTCCCGCCAAAACCGGTATTGCCAACAGTAATGGGTGAACCGTCTTTCCAATTACCAGTTGCATAGTTATAATATTCCTCAGGGGTCATTGGTTGACCATTAACACTTGGGCCCTTTGAATGACTTACGAAAGATGAAAGCCCTTTTTCATTCCCGTCATTATCTTTTAATCCTTTAATGATTTGAAGTCCAAATACATCGGGGTTATCGGCATCTATGTTGTTCAAAACTGGATTGTTATTTACTCGAAAGTATACTACCTCGCCAAGGTTGTTAAGTCCATCTAAGCTGGTTAAACTGCTGCAATTTTCAATCAGGAGTGCTGCTTCAAAACTTTCAATAAACTCCAATCCTTCCAGGCTGCTAATGTCG
>CALBCY010000080.1 GCA_937927195.1 uncultured Chitinophagales bacterium | reverse complement strand
AGGATTCTGGTAGCGGAAGAACCAATATTAGTATGGTCGGTAATACAGAGCTTGACAGCATCCTGGTTTCAAATACAGATCAAAAGGAAGAAAGTGATAATTTAAATGCCAATCTGAACTATCGCTTTAATGGGAAAAATGCTTCTTCTTGGAATGTGGATTTGGATTATGGAGTGTTTAACTCAAGCGAGGATGAGTTTCAACCAAACACTTACTTTAATAAAAATGAGAGCCAAATTTTAAGTCAAAAAACCTTTGCAACCAATACCGATACTGACATCAAATTTGGTTCTTTCAAAATAGACTTTGAAAGTCCAATGAAATTTAAGGACTCGGAAGGTAAGATAGCTGCGGGTGTGAAATTTGGGACAGTTGAAACAGACAACTTATTCGATTTTTACAATGTTGACCAGCAAGTCAATTACATCAAGGATATGAATAAAAGTAACCAGTTTGTTTACAATGAAAATGTAAATGCTGCCTATGTCAACTATTCGGGTAAGTTTGGTGAAATTATGTACAATGTTGGAATTAGAGCTGAACAGACCAATTCAAAAGGTGAATTGATTGCCGATCAAAATATTGATGATAAAATTTCAAAGAGAAGTTACATAGACTTTTTTCCATCTGTTGGCTTGACCTATCAAGCAGGGGAAAAACATAATTTTAATCTTAGTTATGGTCGCAGAATCAATCGTCCTTCTTATCAGGATTTGAATCCATTCGAATTCAGATTAGATGAGTTGACTTTTGAAAAGGGGAATCCGTTTTTAAGTCCAGAGTATACGCACAACATTCAATTGAAGCACACTTTTAATTTCATGCTAAACACAACTTTGTCCTACAGCAAAACCAATAATGTAATTTCAAGAATGGTTGATGCTTCTGATGACAAAGCAGTAAGTATCGGTTATTACAACATTGCTGATCAGGATCAGTTTAGTTTGAACATTGCCGCACCACTTCCTATAGCAGATTGGTGGAGGTCATACACTGGAATAAATACTTTGTATGAAAACAATAAATCTGATTTTGGAAACGGTCGAGTAGTTGATCTCTCAGTCGTTACTATGCAAGTCTTTACACAACATACGTTTCAATTGCCATATGAAGTTTCTTTGGAAGTTTCTGGATGGTACAGTACACCTACGATTTTTGGAGGAAACATGAAGACTGAAGCAATGTGGAGCATGGATGCTGGGCTTCAAAAGAAAGTCTTAAAAGAGAGAGGGAAAATCAGTTTGGGAGTAAGCGATGTTTTCGCAACCAATAAATGGGCTGGTGAATCAAGCTTTGGTGATTTGTATATGAAAGCAAATGGTGCAAATGACAATCGTAGGTTTAAGATGAAATTCTCTTACTTATTCGGAAACTCTAAAGTGAAAAGTACAAATAGAAATACTGGCTTAGAAGATGAACAGAAAAGAATTAAATCAGGGAATTAAGTTTGATTAGAGGTGGAGCAGTTTGTGTTTATTCAACGATCGTAAACCTAGCTGATTTCACCTCTTTCCAAAAGTCAATTTAGATATTCAAAAGTCTAAAAGTCTAAAACCTCAAAAGTCTAAAAAGTCTAAAATCCAAAAACACCAAACCCATGAACAATTATGCTATTTTATTATTAGGTTCTCTTATTTCATTTGTCTTTCTATTTGCCTGTCAAAGCCCAGAAACTGACTTGATATTGAGTCATGGTGAACCAGAAGGGAAACTACATAAGGATAATATTGGTAAAATAAAATTTATGGAAGTCGCCATTCCATATGAAGATTTTACAGAAAAACACTTCTTGCAAAGATTGAATCTAGGCAAAGCAAAAGATTTCAATATGCGAGTGTTTTTGTCCAATACTCAAACTCATTACCTCGATCAACTCGCACCGAACATGACTGTAAACGATCTTTGTAAAAATGGCAGTTATCATTTCAAGTTTTATGTTGATAATCGCCTTGTTTATGAGGACTTGCTAAATACTGGAGCAGGTTCTTGTTCCTACAGAAATGATGCAAGTACCTTTCGTGTTCCTTTAATTAGTTCAAACTCCGAAGATCATTGGGGACGTTTTTTATGGATGAGATTCATGAAAAAGGGGGGAGGAGAAGATGCCCTACTTTCTGGAGAACATAAGCTTAGAATAGAAATGAGGCCTTATATTAAAGTGAAAGAATTGGTCATTGGCGATTTGATTGCCAGTGGAGAAATTTTGATTAGCAGTGAGGAAAAAAAGGTTGATCCTCAAAAGGTGAAGGTGCAAGAAATTCAAGAAAATGAGGATTGGGGAATTGCTGATAATGTTACAAAGGAAAAGCCGATAGAAGAGTTAAACACCAAAATCGCTCAAGACTATTTTAAAAATATCACCAGCATTGCAATTGCAAAGGATGGCGAACTTGTTTTAGAAGAATATTTTAATGGAAGCGATAGGACAACATTGCATGATACTCGTTCAGTCGGTAAATCGTTTTTGGGTGCTGCATTTGGCAAGGCAATTGAAGAAGGGCATATAAAGAGTGTTCAAAGTGAATTGAAGCAGTTTTATGAAATTGATAAATACAAAAATCCTTCAAAGGAGAAAGCAAGTATCAGTATTCAGCAATTGTTAAATATGAATTCAGTGTTGGATGCCTCTGATAGGAATCCAGATTCTCCAGGCAACGAGGAGAAAATGTACGTCTCTGAAAATTGGGTGGATTTCACGCTTAACCTGAATTGCGATCCAGATAAAATTTCACAAGAAGCATTTGATTACATCTCTGCGGGAACGGTTTTGTTGGGAGACATTTTAAATAAATCTGTTCCTAATGGACTAGAAAGTTATTTCAAGCAAACTTTGTTTGATCCTTTGCAGATTAAAAACTTTAAATGGCAGTATACTCCACAAGGGCTTGTAAATACAGCTGGTAGTTTACAAATGTCTAGCTTAGATTTATTGAAATTTGGCCAACTTTTTAAAAACGGTGGAACTTGGAACGGGGAAAGTGTTTTGCCAAAATCATGGACTGAAAAATGTATGAAAGCTCAAGTGTTGGTCGATCCTGAAAACAATGTTCAATACAGCAATTTGTTTTGGAACAATCATTTTATTGTAAATGATCAATCCTACGAAGTTGCTCATGCCAGCGGGAATGGTGGAAACAATATTTTCATTTTTAAAGAGCTTCCAATCGTGGTGGTCATTACAGCAACAGCTTACAATGAAGCTTATGCACATTTTCAAGTAAAGCAAATGATGGAACGTTACATTTTACCAGCTATATTATGATGGGAGTTGTTCAGGGTGTTCGAAATTCGGCTTTCCTTGTTCGATTTTTGTTTGTGATTTGTTCCCTTGCGCCTCAGCGCCTTCGCGTTAAAAATTACAAACCACTTGCTACAAATAACCTGACTTCGTGTCTCAGCGTCTTCGTGTTCATCACACAAACCACAAGCCATAAAGCCCCGCATCAAAAGCGGATCTAGATCGCTACCAAATCGTAATGCAAATGTTTTGGGGAGTTGCTTAAAATTTTATCGAGATTGTATTTGCCTGATCTTTCACCAAACACAACGTTCGGAAGGTAAATCTTTAGCATCTGGAACAAACCACCTGATTCGTAAATGTTTCCAGTCAAGACAAATTCTTCTTTTGAATAATTAAGGTTATGTTGAGTACAAGCATTGACTAAATAGTAAAGACAATCTTCAGGTGTAGTAAAACGGAAAGAATTGTGAAAGCTTAAATTGTTGTTTTCTATGATTGAAATTTCCATCAGTTTTTGCCCGATGTTACACATAATCTGACGCTTCCCACTGCCTTTGGCAGCGGAAGTTATAATCTGATCCAGCATTACAGTACTGTTGCATTTAAAGCTTAATTGTGGGTAACAGTTCTTTATTGTTTGCCAAATTCTGATTGGCAAATTGTAAACATTGTAATGATTAATGGTATCAACATGATCTGCCATTAATTTGGATTGATCAGCATCAAACTGATCTTTCATATAAAAGCTACTTATTTCATTGTTGTCAAAAAAAGAATCTGGAACCAATGAGTGATTCATATCAGAACTTACAAAAGTTACAGGGGATGCTTTGCAATTTTCAAGAATGGAATCTTTTTCCAATATCTGTTCGAAAATTTCTGGAAAATTGGATTCAAAACTTTCTGGCAACTGATAAATTCTCATTACCAAAGCTTCATTCTGACGATTGAGCAATAGAAAGGACAATAAATTTTCTTTTAACAGAATATTTACTTTGGATTTAAAAGCATTTGAATCTTTCAATCCTTCGGCCTGAATATTCAGACGGATGGGGGTTTCAAATATAGTTTCCAGACTGGTTAGGTTTTATAATTAAAGTATAAAAAATTGATGGATAAAATTTGATTTCTTCCTGTTCAATTCAATAAGAGCACATTGTGTTTTGAGCATAAATTGTTATATCTCAACATGCTCTAAGTATAAATTCTTATAAGTATTTGATTAAAATGGGTTCCTTGGCGTGAATTTCCATTTTAATTTAACCAAAAATGGCTTATTTCTGGTTAGAATAAAAGGCGCAATAAAAATAGAACTAATGCTTTTTCAAAAAAGAAACAGCAGAACAATTAAAAGCATAAAATAATTGTTCTGCTGTTTGTTTTATGTATTATTCCCAAGTACCGTTTGTTGTTCCATCTGTCATTGAACCAACTTGCAAGTAATCATTTTTCTTATAAGCATAGTATTTCTCAACCAAGCCAGCATACAAATCACCATACTTTACCTTTGCTTCAAAAGCTGGAATTTCTGTATCATTTTTGACGATAGAACCTGCTTCAATCATGAATTTCTTACCGTCAGAGAATGGAACACTTAAAAGATCATCTACTGCAGACTTGTCTCCTTTGAATAGAGAATCCAATAATGAAATATAAGTCGTATCAATCTTTACCTGCACAGTCGTGTCATTTGGATCACCAACTTTGGTCAAAATAGTATAATTTCCTGTTTTGATAAAATTAGAAAGGGAATCAAAGTCGCTCTGGTATTTCCCATTGGCATTACGATAGGCGATTTCTGCGCTTCTAATCAATTTTAATTTTGTAACAGTAGCTTCTTTACGAATGGTTTCTTGCTCCTGAAATACAATTGGCTCCTCAATTGTTTTGTATAAAAGGAAGCAAAGGTATCCTACAGCTACCAATAAAATTAGGTTTAATATATACTTTAGCATAAGTTTAGTTTAGTCTACTTCTTGAGTGTAATATTATAAGTTTTTTTCAGACCTTCCAAGTTACAAATCAAAGCTATATTTTCCAAACTGGTTTTTGTAGAAAAGGTCTTATTGGACACTATTTTAATACATTTCTTCCAAAATCGTACCAAGCCACCTATTTAATGCAAAAAATATTAAAAAGATACACAAGTTTTCAATCCATCAAATTGATGCATTTCATGAAAAATGCCTGAAAATGTAATTGTTAGGTGAAATTTGGCTTTTATCTCCTGCTCATTTTGTTTGGACTTTTCGTTTAGACTTTTTGTTTGGACTTTCTTAAAAATTGTGCGTTGACATTGATAATCATTGCTTGGGATTCAAGAAGAAGCCT
The DNA here is from genome assembly GCA_937927195.1 of uncultured Chitinophagales bacterium. GTDB lineage: Bacteria > Bacteroidota > Bacteroidia > Chitinophagales > UBA2359 > JAHDGP01. The sequence continues at coordinate 8,784 of CALBCY010000080.1, read as the reverse complement.
ATTTATTCTTTCGGAACCAAAGCTAAGGGAAATGTAAACAGCTGAAGTATTGGATTTCAATGATTTGCAAACGAACCGAGCGCATTACTTTAAATAGCTTTATTGGGATTTTCGCTCACTAAAATTGCTAATACATGATACAATAAGCAGATTTATAAAGCCTTAATTAGCCGTACTTCAATCTTTCTATTAATATTAGCAAACAAACCACTAATTTTACCTCCAAATTTCTGAAATGATTCAACCAATAATTCGCCCACGACGTCTGAGGAAAAACGGACTAATAAGAGGAATGATCGCTGAAAACACGCTTTCAAAGGATGCTTTCATCTATCCCATGTTTGTAACCAAAGGCAAAAACATCCATCGTCCTATAGCTTCCATGCCCGGAGTTAGCCACTTCTCGCCAGATACACTGGTAAAGGAGGTCGAAGTTTTACTCAAGCTAGGTATCAATAAACTGTTGATTTTTGGAGTTGGAGAAGAAAAAACGGAAACTGGCAATAGCAGCAACAGCGCAAACAGTGCCGTTGCAACCGCTATCGCAAGGTTAAGGGCTGAGTTTGGTTCCGATCTTTACCTGATTACTGATGTTTGTCTTTGTGCCTACACAAATCATGGGCATTGTGGCGTATTGGCAGATGACTATGTACTCAATGACCCAAGTTTGGAGCTTTTAAGTGATATGGCATTGGCACATGCTAAAGCCGGAGCCGATATGGTTGCGCCTTCTGATATGATGGATGGACGTGTGGCCGCCATTCGCGAAAAATTGGATGACAACGATTTAGGAAATACAGCCATTCTTTCCTATTCCACAAAATTTGCTTCAGCCTATTATGGTCCTTTCAGAGATGTTGCCGATTCGGCACCACAGAAAGGTGATAGACAATCTTATCAAATGGATTTTAGAAATGGCAATGAAGCTTTAAGAGAATCTTTACTCGATGAAGAAGAAGGAGCAGACATGTTAATGGTCAAGCCTGCCTTGGCTTATCTCGATGTAATTCAAAGAATCAAACAAAACTCTTTGCTACCTTTGGCGTGTTATAATGTGTCCGGAACCTATTCTATGGTCAAAAATGCTGCAAAGGCTGGATTGGTTGATGAAAGGAAAATTGTAATGGAAAATATGTACGCATTTAAAAGAGCCGGAGCAGATGTAATTATTACGTACCATATAAAAGACATTCTTCAAAACAATTGGTTATAATTTAAATTGCCTTGCGTTTTAGGGAAGGGGCATTTTTAAGTGCCCCAATTTTCGTAAAAATATTTTTTAACTTTAAATAGGACCGCCGAAGCGGAAAAAACGCACTGGGCTGGAGTCCCAGTAATAGCAGGGCTAATGCGAGTATTTTAATCGGTACGCCAATGCGGACTTAAACCGAAAAAAATAAAGTAAATCAATAATCGAGTGCTTAAAGCTAAATTGGATTGGCTGCCGACTCAGAGTTATTTATTTTGCATCCCTAAGGTTTCAAGCTAACGATGGATTTAAAACCCACCTACAAAAATATATGGGGAATTGCAGCACCTATTATGTTGTTTCAATTTGTCCAGAATGCCATAGGCTTTACCGATACCATTTTTTTGGGTAGGGTAGGTTTGGTAGAAATGAGCGCTTGCGGTATAATGGCCATCTATTACCTGATTTTTGTAATGATCGGCTTCGGTATTTCACGAGGAGCACAAATCCTTATTGCTAGACGCGCAGGGGAAGAAAAGTACGGTGAAATTGGAAATGTAACAGATCATTTGTTTCTCTTTGAAATTGGAATGGCGACTTTTCTTTTCGCTTTTTTACATTTGGCTTCCTCTTACATTGTCCCTTGGTTCATTCAGTCTCCTGAAATTCTGGAAGCAGGTTGGGAATACCTTCGATATCGATCCTATGGAATATTTTTTAGCCTTCTTGCCTTCGTACTACTGGCCATGTATTCTGGTTTGGGTAAAACCACTGCAATTACTTATGTCACGGTAACTTTGGCCTTGGTCAATATTTTCCTCAATTACGCCCTTATATTTGGGAAATTTGGTTTTCCTGAAATGGGCATCGGAGGCGCAGGCCTGGCTTCAGCAATAGCAGAAGGTGTGTCAGCAGTGGTCGGATTAATCTATTTGTATTTTGATCCTTTGAGGCACAAAATTCAGCTCTTCAAATCGAGAAAGATCAATTGGACATTGATGAAAAGAATGACAATTTTGTCTACTCCTTTGGTTTTGCAATTTTTAGTTGGATTGGGCGGATGGTTTGTCTTTTTTACTTTTTTGGAAAATTATGGACAGCAAGCATTGGCCATTTCAGTCGTGATCAGATGGCTCTATTCTTTCTTTATGATTCCTGGAATTGGTGCTGCTTCTTCGGTCAACACTTTGGTCAGTAATTCAATGGGGAAGGATCAATTTGTTCAAGCTATTTTGGGCATGAAGCGATCTGTTCTTTTCAGTTTCATCGCAACTTTTTTATTGGCGGCGGTTCTGTTTATTTTCCCAGAGGCCATTGCAAATATTTTCACGGATGATGCAGGAATAATTTCAGAGACACCAAAGCTTTATCCAGTATTGGCGTCAATTTTATTGGTCAGTTCCGTATCGACAGTCGTCTTTAACGGATTGATGGGAACAGGAGCAACAAGTGTCTCTTTGATCATTGAATTGGTAGCGGTAGTGCTTTATTTGTCCTATGCATATGTAATCATAAATGTTTGGGAAAAAAGCTTGGGCATGGCCTGGTTTTCAGAGTTCCTTTACTGGGGATTCTTATTATTGTTTACCTTGATTTATTTTTACTTTGGAAACTGGAAGAAAAAACGTTTGTAAGGCCAGATAATAGATCTGTGTACAAGACATAAGATTTTTGATTTTAAATTTTTGAAACAATGCGAAGCATTGTATTGCTAATATAGTATTGCTAATATATATGCAGCCCATTCCGGTCTAAAATCTAATGCCTAGTGTCTAAAATCTTGTTTTATGAACTCTTTTATTATTCTTTTTGTATGAAATAACAAATCAATATTGAATGAAAATGTCTCAACAACTTTGTGGTTGGAGAATGAAAATCTCTGGAATACCGGATCAAAATAAGTAGCAGAACCAAAATCACTTGAGTTTGGTATATTGGTACTTAAGTTAAAATAGACAGCACTTATTTTGACAGTACACTTATTCTAATGGACTCATTTGATGGTTTTCTAATTGATCTATAAAAAGGAAATTACATTGATAAGTTTCAATTCAAATTTTATATAAATATATTTGACTTGACACTAAAACATTCAAAAAAAACAAGTTATGTCTGGACACAGTAAGTGGTCTAAAATAAAGAGGAAAAAAGGAGCCAACGATCAAAAGAAAGGTAAAGTATTTTCAAGGATTGCAAAGGAAATTACCATTGCGGTCAAAGAGGGGGGAAGTATTGATCCTGCTTTTAATTCCCGATTGCGTTTAGCAATTGCCAATGGGAAAGGTGTAAATATGCCAAAGGACAATATTCAAAGAGCGATAAAAAAAGGTTCTGATACGAATACTGCCAATTTTGATTTTCTAACCTATGAAGGCATGGCTTCAGGTGGTGTGCCATTATTCGTGGAATGTCTTTCCGATAATACCAATAGAACCTTGGCGAATGTCAGGTCTATTTTCAATAAGTACGGTGGAAGTTTAGGAGCAACAGGTTCTGTTGCTTTTATGTTTGACAGAAAAGGTATATTTGAGTTTCCAATTGGAGAGTGGGACATTGACGATTTGACGATGGAAGTAATTGATGCCGGTGCTGAAGAAGTAGAAGTGGATGATGAAGGAACAGTTACAATTTCAACCGGTTATTCTGACTTTGGAAACATGGTCAGTAAGTTGGAGGAATTAAAGATTGAGAGTTCTAGTGCCAGTCTTCAAATGATTCCACAGCAACCTGTTTCAGTGAGTGCCTCAACAGCAAAAAGTGTTTTGAAAATGATCGATTTTTTCGATGAGGACGACGATGTCCAAGCCGTTTATCACAACATGGATCTCAGTGAGGAAATTATGGAAATGCTGAATAATGAATAATAGTCGATCCTGAATTGGAAAAAAAAGATTTTGAAAATCAATAGATGCAAAATTTGTTTCGTGAAATTGGCCATTTGTTTTATAAGGAACTCAAACTCGAGTGGAGGCAGAAATACGCCTTCAATGGTTTGTTGCTTTATATAGGCTCGACTGTTTTCGTCGTTTACATGGCTTTTCGTGAAATTCAACCCGTTACTTGGGTAACCATTCTTTGGATCATATTGCTTTTTGCTTCAGCGAATGCTGTTGCTAAATCATTTATTCAGGAAAGTGAAAATCGTCAATTGTATTATTATACATTGGCGAGTCCATTGGCAGTCATTTTATCAAAAATGATTTACAATGTCATCCTACTTTGCCTGCTAGCACTGATTGCTTTATTTGCCTATTCAATACTACTGGGAAATCCTGTGCAGGATTTCCCATTGTTTTTACTCGCATTGGTATTGGGGGCCATAAGTTTTTCAACGACTTTTACGATGGTTTCTGCCATAGCCTTCAAAGCTGGAGGAAATTCCACCTTGATGCCCATTCTCAGTTTCCCCATTCTCATTCCATTGATAACTTTACTCATTGCTGTCTCGACCGCGACGCTCGGTGGTTCTGAAGATTTGAATCTTTACAATAATATTGGAATTCTTGTTGCATTGAATGTAATCATCGTAACAATTTCAATAATTCTATTTCCAGTTTTATGGAGGAATTAACTCAGATTTTAAATTCTAAGATTTTAGAATTCTGTGTTAATGTGTTCGGATTTGTGGCGAAAATCACAAGCAACACAGTTTTGAGAACTTTATAACTGTTATAACATTGCTAAAATAATTATCTTTGTAATGCGAGCAATTTTACCTTATCAAAACAAAAAGGAATTTTCGACGGTTAATCAATAATACATGGAAAAAGTAATGAAACAAATGTGGTGGAAGTATCTTGGAGTATTCATCCTGATACTTGTAATTTGGTTTGGCTTTATGCATTCGGCACCAAGATTGGATATTTTAAATGAAACGATTCGTGCTGTCCATTTTCATGTCCCTATGTGGTTTGGAATGATGATCTTGCTAACCTTCTCCCTTGTTTACAGTATTAAATTTTTGAGAAGCAATAAGCTTGAGCATGATTTGATTGCCGTAGAAACTGCAAATATTGGAATTCTCTTTGGGATACTTGGCTTGTTGACAGGATCGATTTGGGCAAAATTTACTTGGGGGTCTTGGTGGAATGGCGATCCAAAGCAGAATATGGCAGCTATTTTTATGCTTATTTATTTGGCTTATTCTGTTACCAGATCATCGATTGATGATCCGGAGAAACGTGGTAAGATTTCCGCTATCTACAATATTTTTGCTTTTGCTTCCTTGATTCCTCTCTTATTCATCATCCCAAGATTAACAGATTCTCTTCATCCATCCAATGGAGGAAATCAGGGATTTGTTACCTATGATATGAACAATGATTTAAAAATAATTTTCTATCCAGCAGTAATCGGTTGGACCATAATTGGCCTTTGGGCAGCTTCCTTAAGAGTCAGGCTTAGAACCTTGGAATACAGGCTTTTAAAACTAATTTAAATTGCTGGATTTTAGTTTTGAAATAACATCAAACAATAAAAAGTTTTATTTCACTAAGACTCAGTCGTTCGGCCTAGGCTTAGTTAAGGCCTAAAATCTATGTTTAATATAAAATCACTACCTAAATGAATACTTTGTTACAAAAAATTTCAGCCTTCACTTTAATCTTCTTATCTCATCCTCTATGGGCACAAAATCAGGAACCAGCAATGGCTGATCTTATGAGAAGTAATGGTAAAATATATGTAGTTGTTGCCATCGTTATGGCTATTTTCATTGGGATGGCTCTGTATTTATTCAGAATTGATAGAAAAGTAAAATCAATGGAAGATCATTTTAATAAATAAAATACATTTTAAAAAACATAAAGTGTTTTTTTAGTAAAATTAATTCAATTCAAGTCCTTTTTATTTGTTGGCATTTCATTAAATGTCTAATAATTCTCCTAAATTTACGCGTATTAATCACTCACCAGATATTTTATATGGAATGTTTGAATGATAAATTTAGCATTTTGACAAAGAGATTTTTAAGAACAACTATCGAACCATCGATGCTCAAAAAAAGCGCAAGCTTTGTAGGGCACAAAATGACCATTTTGGGCTGGTCCGACAATTCCGCAGTTGATCGAAAAATATCACAGTCCTAGTGCAAAAGTTATTCTTTTAATGTTCCTAAATCCATTTCTAAACACAAATTGGTAAATTAAAATGAGTAGCAACAAATCCAAATACAGTTTTTACGAAAGTGTAGAACTCTATTTTGAAAAAGCGGCATCATCAACTAAAATTGATCGGTCGCTTTTAGATCAAATTAAGGGGTGTAATAGTATCTACGCTATGAACTTTCCTGTCAAAATCGGGAAAAAGATTGAAGTAATTGAAGCTTACAGAGTTCAACACTCTCATCACAAACTACCTTGTAAAGGAGGGATTCGCTTTAGTTCGAAAGTGAATCAAGACGAAGTAATGGCCTTGGCTTCATTAATGACTTACAAATGTGCATTGGTCGATGTTCCTTTCGGAGGAGCAAAAGGCGGAGTAAAAATTAGTCCTTCCAAATACAATGTAAATCAGTTGGAACGCATTACACGTCGTTATACTTCAGAATTAATCAAGAAAAATTTTATAGGGCCAGGTCTTGATGTTCCAGCTCCAGATTATGGAACAGGTGCAAGAGAAATGTCTTGGATTCTTGATACGTATCAGGTATTCCAATCAGATTCGAATATGGTTGACGCTTATGGCTGTGTTACGGGTAAGCCAGTTGGTCAAGGTGGTATTCGCGGCAGAACAGAAGCAACCGGACTGGGCGTATTTTACGGAACCAGAGAAGCTTGTAGTATTCCTGAAGACATGAAAGCTTTAGGCTTGACTACAGGTATTGAAGGCAAAAGAGTGGTCATTCAAGGATTTGGTAATGTTGGCTATTGGTCAGCCAAATTCTTCATGGAGGCAGGGGCCATCATTGTTGGAGTAGCTGAGTGGGACGGAGCCGTTCACAATCCAAAAGGAATCGATGTCGATGCTTTGAAAAAACATCAAAAGAAAACAGGAAGTATCAAAAGCTTCCCGAAAGCAAAGAATATCAGCAACCGTAAATCCGCTTTGGAATTGGATTGTGATATTTTGGTACCAGCAGCATTGGAACAACAAATCCATGGTGGAAATGCACCAAATATCAAAGCAAAAATTATTGCGGAAGGAGCAAACGGACCAACCACTCCAGAAGCAGATGCAATTTTGATCAAAAAGGGAGTAATGGTATTGCCGGATATGTATTTGAATGCTGGTGGTGTTACCGTTTCCTATTTTGAATGGTTGAAAAACCTTTCTCACGTTCGTTTCGGAAGAATGGATAAAAGATTCCAAGAATCCAACAACAACGAATTGATTAAAATGGTGGAAAAAATCACTGATCGTACACTTAGTTTAAAAGAAAGAAAGAAGCTGAAATTGTCTGGTCCTAATGAAGCAGATTTAGTTTATTCTGGATTAGAAGAAACAATGGTCAATGCCTACCACGATATTCGTACTGTTTGGAAGAAAAACAAAAAGACAGAAGACCTAAGAGCTGCTGCCTTTAATGTTGCAATTTCTAAAGTCGCGCAATCGTACGAAACATTGGGTATTTTCCCATAGGGATAAATCACTCAATATACTTTCAGTATACTTTGGTGATTACACTTGCTATCTTTTGGTCTTGGCACCAAAAGCAAATTAAAAAAAATAATGCTGGAAACAATATGGATTGTTTCCAGCATTTTATTTTAATTTCACCCTAAGATGAACACAAAATTGAACAAATTTGATTACATAATCATAGGTCAAGGAATTGCTGGCAGTGTAATGGCCTTAACACTTCAGCAAGCCAATAAAAAAGTTTTGATCATTGATCAAAACTGGCAAGATTCTTCTTCTTTGGTCGCAGCTGGAATTGTCAATCCCGTTACCGGAAGACGTTTGGTGAAAAGTTGGAAGATTGATGAACTTTTACCCGTTTCATTGAAATTTTATAAGAAGCTAGAACAAGTATTAAATGTAAAATTTATAAAAGAGACTTCTATTTTAAGGGTCTTTGAAAATGTAGGAGAACAAAACGATTTTTTATCCAAAACTGCGGACCCTAAATTTCATGATTATCTAAAAGAAGGAAGTTTTGACTTGATACCGAAAGGTGTAAATGCTGATCTTTATTTCGGTGAAATAATCAATAGTTATTTTATGAATACTCCTGTTTTTTTAGAAGCAGTCAGAAAAGTTTTTGAGAGTGAAAATGCATTTGTTGCTACTAAATTTGATTTTAGTGATCTTAAAATTTTAGAGAACGAAATTAATGTTTCTATTGAGGGAGAAGTGTTTCAAGCTCCGAAAATAATTTTTTGTGAAGGTCATAAAATGACCGAAAATCCATATTTCAATTACTTGCCGTTAAGCCCGAACAAGGGAGAATTTTTGCTAATCAAATCAGCTGAATTACCGCGAGAAAGGTTGATAAAAAAAGGGGTAATGATTGTTCCTGTCCAGACTGATAAATTTTGGGTAGGAGCTACTTATGACCATTTTGACCTAAGTCTAAAAAATACAGAAGAAGGAAAAAGTAAAATGTTAACCAAGCTGAAGAAAGCTATCAAGGTAGCTTTTGAAGTCGTCGATTG
>CALBCY010000079.1 GCA_937927195.1 uncultured Chitinophagales bacterium | reverse complement strand
ACAACTCTTTCTGATTCTGACTAACTATTTTAATAAAAACTCACTGTAAAACAATTTGGTAATTTTCACTTTACAAATTGATTTAAATTGAATTTTTTAATCGAACTCAGGTTACTACAAAACTCATTACAATTCTAAACTGTAAAGATGAGCAGCATCACTGCTAGCAGTTCCAATGAATATTTTATTATTGAAAACTTCTACACACATTGGAAAGTCATCGAAGTTATCTCCTTCGTTAAAATTTAAATCTTGCCAGTTGTTCCCATTCCATTTGGCAATATACTTTGCTGAAACACCACCAATTTCAGTAAAATCTCCTACAACATAAAGCTCACCATTATGTACCAGCATGTCTCTCACTCCGTTGAAACTAACACTTGTCCCACCTGAACCAATGCTCGCCCAATTTGTTCCATCCCAAATAGCTATGTCATTTATATCTTGACCTCCAATATCTGAAAAGCTTCCAGCAGCGATTAACTTTCCATCATAATTCAATAGTTTCCGAACTGTACCGGAACCAGTAGTTCCTCCACCAAGGGCTTCCCAAGCGCTGCCAGTCCATCTGACAACACTGTTATCAAAATCGCCACCCACAATAAGATCACCATTGAATTCGGTAATCGAAGTCGTGTATCTTTCACCTGGCAAAACAGGAAATTGTTCATAGCCCGAACCAATTGTTTTATAACTTACTTTCCCAAAACCACTTCCTATATAAAGTGTCGTTCCATCTGTATAAATGCAATTGTGATCCTCATTATAAGAAGGCCCAGAAACAAGCCAGCTTGACCCATCCCATTTCACTAAGCCTATTCCACCAAATGTCGCCATACTCCCCGCTCCGTAAAGTTCATTGTCAAATATGGTCAACTCAGATACTCCTCCTCCCATGATTAAAGTGGTGTGATTGGTGAAGGAATTATTTGAAAAATAGCTTGAAAAATAACAGTTAGAATTTTCTCTTTTGGTAAAATTACCTGTTATAAAAAGCTTGTTATCAAAAACCTTCAGTTCTTCAATTCGATTGCTAAAATAGGTATGATCTGTCCATTCTTCATTAACTACTGTAAGGCAATCGGGGGCACTATTGCAATCTGGATCATTGCAATCGACCAATCCATCTCCATCGTCATCTAAATTGTTGCCACAGATTTCAGATTGAACCAAAACCACGCAATCATCCGCATTATTGCAAGCAGGATCATCACAATCAATCAGTCCATTTCCGTCATCATCAATGTTGTTGTTGCAAATTTCACTCAACAATACTGGATCATCTGAACAGCTGCTAAATGTGAGACAAGCCATTAAACATAAATAAAATGTACCATGTAAAAAATTCTTCATCTTTATTGTTTTTTTTAGTACTTATGTATAGGTTTTCGCATAAAGCAAAAGAAATATTTTTTTTATTTACAAAGAATAATAATGAAGCCGAGCCGAGCTACGGTGATTTTTTATAGGCAGTAAATTGGGAAAATATGATTTTTGATCCTGTGATAACTTTTACTTGAATACTTAATTTGGTCAATGAATAAAACTAAGCAAAAAACTCCAAATTGGAAAATAAAACCATAACTGAAACCAAAGAGATTTGGGACTCAGTTAGCCCATCATACAAGAAAAAATGCTTGCCCCAAATTTGATCAAAGATACTTGTACTTGGTCTTTCCCAGCACAATTTTTATCCAGTATAGACAATTGTTCTTATCGATTGCCTCTCATTAAATTACACAAAAAAAAGACGGAACTAATAAATAGATTTTATAGTTGTTGCATTTATCAAGCTTTGTGAAACGTAAAATAAACAAATGTCAAAATGGGCAATTCAAGCAACAATTGGCTTCTGAGAAAAAGCTCAGGGTCCAGGGGCAAATATTCGATAAAACCGGATTATGCTGACAGTAGAAACTCAAAGAACAAACATGGAACGGAATTGCCGTTTAGAGAAAGCATTGGAAAAGGATGGAGCCATATGGATACAGGATTGGTAAAAAGATGGTTGTACAGCCAAGTAGGCAGAAATTTTGACCAGGTCTATTCTGATTTTTTACCGAGGATTCAGCCGAAACATTTAGATCGATATCGAGATTCAATCTTTTACTATGTTAATAAAAAACAGGAGGTAAAAAAAATAGATGGCAAAGTTCAAGTCATCGGAGGAATGACATTTTACATTGATCCCGAATCCAATATATTAAAAAAATATTCTGAGCACAGCAGCAGAAAAGACAGAAGCATTTATACTGATTTTGGGTCTTTTAAATACAATCATATAAGCAGAGCATTTGAATCAGAACAGCACTCCTCGGTTGAAAAAATCAGTATTAAAAAAGCAAAAAACAAATTTGATTGCAATACCCTTAAAGAATACAGAACTTACCTTACAGCAGTATACCATTTAATAAGTTTAGGTAAGGATAAAATCAATAAAGAATTATCTGAATATGGCCTTGAAAAGTTACAAGGAAATAAAAGGAAAAGTATTCTTTTGGATTTTTATTCCGAACAAAACCCCAATCTATTTCATTTATATTTTGAAATTCATGGTGAGCAAGCTTATCTTTGGAAACTGTGGTTTTACAAATTCGAAATAAACACTGTTGAACGCATCTCTAAAGACAGTATAATTAACCCAAAACAAAAACGATGATAGAAAGAAAAACATTTATAGATTTTGGTAATAACCAAGATCATTCAATAGACTATTTATTGGGCATTTTTGAAGATGCAAGGGCTACAACTCTTCAAAGAGTGGAAGGCATTTCAACCGAAGAACTGCATTGGCAGTATGCTGAAGGCTGGAATACCATTGGCGTATTATTATCCCACATTATCGCCATCGGGCATTGTTTCAGAATTACTTGTATTGAAGAGCGAGACTTGACTGAAGAGGAAGGAAAGCAGTGGAATCCCAGTATGGAAATGGGCCAATACATCCCCCAATTAATCACCGATCAACCAATAGATTTTTATTGGTCTGAGTTGGAAATTTCACAAGTGAAATTATTTAATGCAATAAAAAAAATCGATAAGGACAAGTTTTTAAAAAAGGACGAAGGTTTCAACATGGCTTGGACGCTCTATCATGCAGCTGAAGATGAAGTCCACCACAGAGGACAAATCAGCATCTTGAGGAAATTATACAAAGCAAGAACACTTAGCTCATAGCAAAGATCGCTGCACTTTTAGGACAGTTAAATAGGTTTAGACTGCGAGTTGGTTTGTTATATCTCGACACAAGAAAAATCTTTGTACTTTGTACTTAAATCTTTGTAATAACAATTATGCAATACTTATTCACCTCAGATAGATTGGGATTTAGAAACTGGATTGATTCAGACATCGATAAAATGACAGCAGTAAGTGCTGATCCCGAAGTAATGGAATTTTTTCCATCTACCAAGACCAAAGAAATGACCGTCGATTTCATCAATCACATGAAAGAGGCCTTTGCCAAGAATGCCTATTGTTATTTTGCTGTCGAAGTTTTAAACAGCAAAGAATTCATAGGATTTATTGGTCTTTACTACCAAAGCTACGAATCTCCCTTCACACCCAATGTCGATGTTGGCTACCGATTGGGAAAGGCTTATTGGGGAAAAGGATATGCCACTGAAGGAGCAAAGCGATGCATCGAGTATGGCTTTAATGACATAGGCTTGAATAAAATAATTGCCATTGCATCAGAAAACAATGTTAAATCAACAAACGTCATGCAAAAGGTTGGAATGGAATTGAGTGGTTCTTTCAAACATCCCAAACTAGCAGACTCCCCTCACTTGGAAATGTGTTTTTGCTATGAAATTTGTAAATAATTTGAATCCAAAAATCAAAAAAATGAATTCTAAACCTTCCAGCTTTTAATTGCAATGAAATTTTTTAAAGATCAAGCGGCCTTAAGAAATTGGTTCCTTAAAAACCATTTGAAAGAAAAGGAAATGCTGTTGGCCTATTACAAAAAATCGACCAAAAAGGAAAGTGTCAATTGGTCTCAATCGGTCGATGAAGCATTGTGTTTTGGTTGGATTGATGGAATAAGAAGAAAGGTCGACGAAGAAGTTTACACAATTAGATTTACACCGAGAAAAGCCAGGAGCCATTGGAGTGCCGTCAATATAAAAAAAATTGAATTGTTGAAGAAAGGAGGTTTAATGTACCCTGCGGGATTGGAGGCCTTTGCCAAAATGGATCCAAAAAATTCGAAATTGGCCGCTTTCGAAAAAAAGAACATCCCTCAACTAGACAAAACTTTTGAAGAACAAATTAAGGCCAACAAAAAAGCATGGGACTTCTTTTCCAATCTCGCACCAAGCTATAAAAAAACTACAATAAATTGGTTGATGACTGCCAAACGAGAAGAAACAAAATTGAGAAGACTGAAAGTACTTATAGAATCAAGCGAGCAAGGTCTTAAAATTCCAAGCCT
>CALBCY010000078.1 GCA_937927195.1 uncultured Chitinophagales bacterium | reverse complement strand
ATCGTTTGTAATTTCAGGAAATGGAACATTTCCGATAGGAATTTCATTAACATTCCCCATATTGACAAAGTCGACAGGAATGCTTGGGAATTCTCCATTTTCATCTTCTTCATTTGCATTGAAACTTATTTGTTGAGGGTCAGTTGAGAAAGTCAGGTTTCCAAAGTCTTGACTTAGAATATCAAAACATATAGTTCCAACATCTATCCAATCATTTTTTATTATCGGACAACTGTAGTCCAAACCCAAACCAAGAATCGTCAAAGTAATGTTGAATGTGCCCGAGGCCAATCCATCAGAGCCATGTTCCTCCCATGCAGGACCCAAACCACCAAAAAAGCAGTTATCCGAACCATCAAAGTTCAAAGATGTATAACTTGAATATGCTAGAGCATTGGGATTGTAATTGAATAAGATTGAGCTGGTTCCCAATTGGGTTGAGTCCCCTACTTCTTTCACCCGTATTTGGATGGTCGCACAATAAGTATCTGAACAACCCTGATTGGTTACAAACCGAAGTTCAAGAGTTGGATCGTTTACCAAAAGTGGAATTTTGGAATTCGTAACAGGACTTACACTATTTGTAACATTCGTATTACTGGCCTTTAAACCATTATCATTTATATCCGCCCAACTTGTTATCATTAATATAATGACAAGCATCAAATATCTGGCAGTTCCAGAGGGAAATTTTTCCATTGTTTTTTAATTTTATCAAGTACGGTGGGTTGCTTAACCAAAAAAACTTCAGATCCTGTTGAAATACTCTAGCAACTTGCTGTAAAAGAGGTGTTTTAACATAATCAAAAATCACCATCTTAGATTTAAAAGAGTTCTCCTTACTTATTTACGATCATATATATTCATTGTTACAAAAAAAAGAGCCGCCGATTCTGGTTAGGTATCAGAATGGCGACCCTGTATGGCGCATTGTTAATACAATAGCCCCTAGTACCTCACTTCAATAAAACCACTACGGTTTATGAGGTTGTTTTCATTTTTCAGTCTTAAGGCATAAAAATAGGCGCCTTCACTTACTTTTTCTTCAGAATCAAGGAAGTTACCGTTCCATACCAAATCTCCAATATGGGAGGATATGTTTTGATAAACGACTTGTCCCATTCTATCAAAAATTAACAATTCAATTTCAAAATTTCCTTGACAATTGACCTGATCATTAAATTTCCATACATCATTGTTGCCATCGTTATTCGGGCTAAACATATTTGGCAAATTTTCATAACAATTATCATCTACCAATCTGAACGGATCTTCATCGCATTCGTCATTGATTTCAATAATGGCATAGATTGTATCACATACTTGATTTTGATTGCAAGCAACGACCATTACAGTATCCCTTCCCGATCCAAATCCTTCTACAGCAGTGTACCTTACACAAAAATTGTCAAGTGGTTGTACTGGTCTTAAATCTCCAGCACTAACATGGGTCATAATTTTATCATCAGAACAATACTCAACGCAAAAATCAAGACTGCTTGCAGGTTGAGTACAGAACGCTTCATATTTAATACAAGACTCTGAAGTTTCATTTAAGCTGCATTCTCCAATAACGACTTCATAAATCAAAGTATCACATTCTATGGTGTTTTCTGAAGATTGGCGGCAAGCGATTATTTCAAGGCTGGTATCTGTTCCATCTTGAACACCTAATGGTTCGTAGGCTATACAATTATCGCTTAGCAATGAAATACTGCAATGATAGTCGGTCCTTGCTGAAATGATTATGTAATCATCTGATTCAAAATTGCAGAACTCAGGACAGATGCTTGAAGTTTTTCCAGCCTCCACACATATTGACGGCGTTGAATCACAACCTGTTTCATCGATGCAATCCATTTCTATCGACAAAGAGGTTGGGCCACAAAGACCTTTATTGTCAATAGCGAAGAAGGAAGTACTGACAGAAAAGTCTGGATAGAACACCTGACTATTGTCAATTATCTCGCCATCGAAATACAAATCAAAGTCCGAACAATTGTATTGGAATTCGATTCCACAATCCTCTGTAATGGAATATTCTAAATTTGTTTCTGGTGAGACTGAAACTAAAAGGTCCGTTGTAAACACATCATATTGGCAATTGGTAATATCAAAACTTGAACTTTGAATGTAAAATTGATACAATTGAATTTCACAAGAGCTGTTGGTAAAATCAAAATCATCAGCATTGTCGACAAGTATTCCATCGGATGTATAAATTGGACTTTCGACAATACCAAACAATTCAAAAAGACTGACTCCATTTGAAGAGCAAAGAAATTCTTGACTGTTTAGGTCAATGTTATTGTAAATTGTATCGCAAGGGGCTAATCCTGTTTCCAAAACTACAATCATCAAAGTATCTGAATCCATCATTCCCTGATCATCCATAACTTCAAGAATGACCATGTGTTCTCCTACTTCAGTAAAGGTATGATCCATCGTTTCTCCTGAACCAGTCATTCCGTTACCCAAGTCCCAATTGAATTCAACTAAGTTTCCATCTGGATCAGAAGAATCACTGGCATCTAATGAAACAGGAAGGGGTGTTTCCCCTAATGTTGGATCTGCATTTATAACTGCGGTTGGTTCTTCTGCACTTGTTACCGTTATTGTTGCTTCTGTTGTTGAAATTAAATCCTGATCATCAGTCACCGTCAGGGTTACTGTATAGCTGCCACTTTCTGTGTAAATGTGTTCAACTGTCATTTCATCACTCGTCGTGCCATCTCCTAAGTCCCATGAATATGATACGATTGAACCGTCTGGATCTGTTGAGCCTGAACCGTCAAAACTGACTGGCAATGGGGCAAGACCTTCTGTTGGATCTGCTGTTATTGTAGCCGTTGGACTGGCTGCACTTGTTACTGTTATTGTTGTTTCTGTTGTTGATGTTAAATCCTGATCATCAGTCACCATCAGGGTTACTGTATAACTTCCACTTTCTGTGTAAGTGTGTTCAACCGTCATTTCATCACTCGTCGTGCCATCTCCTAAGTCCCATGAATAAGTTACGATTGAACCGTCTGGATCTGTTGAGCCTGAACCGTCAAAACTGACTGGCAATGGTGCCAAGCCTTCTGTTGGATCTGCTGTTATTGTAGCCGTTGGCGGCAATGGACTATCAACGACTATAGTAATTTCTGCTTGTGCAGTCATTCCACTATTGTCTGTCACAAGGAGACTTACACTATAAAATCCACCTTCTGTAAAAACATGGCTAAGGGTTTCTCCTGTACCAGTTGTTCCATCGGCGAAGTCCCAATCGTATTGAACAATCGAACCATCAGGATCGTTGGAATTTGAAGCATTAAAATTAACTGCCAAAGGGGCAGTTCCACTACTGAAATCAACTTCTATATCAGCCGTTGGTTCAGCAGGAGCATCAACAACTACTATTTCTTGAGAAACAGAAGCACTAAGGTTACTTTCATCCGTTACCGTCAAAACCACATTGAAAGTTCCTGCATTTTGAAAAGTATGACTTTGCAATTCACCGGATCCTGTATTTCCATCACCAAAATCCCAAGCAAAGTCTACAATTTCATTATCACTATCAAAAGAAAGACTTCCGTCAAAGGAAACTTCTATCGGAGCAAAATCACTTATATCAGAATGTGAGAATTGAGCAACCGGAGGAATCTCCACTGCATTAACAACAATTTCCACAATATGAATATCGCTTAAATCATCATTGTCAGTAACAATCAACTCCAACTGGTAAATACCAGGTTCCATATATGTATGAGAAACAGAAGCGCCTAGTACTCCTTCACCATCACCAAAATTCCATTGATAAGATATTATGGAACCATCAATGTCTGTGGAAACACTACCATCTGCATTTATTGTTAAAGGTGCAAAACCTTCCAAAAAGTCAACAAAGCAATCAGCTATAGGAGCTTGCATAGGTGGGCCAACTTCTATAATAACATTTGAAAGACCTTCTAAGCCGTCGTTATCTATAACAGTGAGGGTTACGATATAATCACCTTCTGTTTCATAGATGTGAGTAGGATTGGGATCTAAACTCGAATTACCATCTCCAAAATTCCAAAGCCATGAAATTATTGTTCCATCAGAATCAAAGGATTGCGTTCCATCGAAAGTAACCTCTAATTCTGCAGGCCCATCCATAACCGAAGCTTCAATCGTGGCAGTGGGTTCGACTGAGGCTGCGCATGTTAGTGCTTCGTCTAAATTTGAGAAATTGCCTTCTGCCAATTGTTCCGTACCGTTGTTCGGAATAGCGCTGTTAAAACTTATGGCATAATCTACTTCTGGAAACATCAAGCCAGATGTCAACTCATCGTTTTCTATGTCAAACACAATTCTGCCAATGTCAATCCAATCGTTATAAATAGTTGGACAACTCATGCTATCCGCTCCTTCCGGAAGGATGGCATTGATCAAAATAGTAACATTGAAAGAACCATCCATTAAGCCATCAATACCATGTGGACCCCAAGTTGGAGCAACCCCAAAATAACAATTGTCAGATTCATCAAAATTGATTGATTGATAACTGTTGTAGTCAAGTGCATCGGCGTTGTAATTCATCAGTATTGAAGAATTACCAATATTTCCAAATTCCCCCAACTCAGCAACTTTAATTTGATAAGTTACGAGGTACTGATTATTGTCACAGTCTATTTCAGTTGAAAATTTTAGATCGAGCGTCTGAGAGAAAACATTTGAGTAAAATAAAAAACATATACAAAAGACGAAGAATTTTCTGGGCATCATATTTCAGCTATTTCCACATTTTTTTTCTCTAAGATCAGAGATTAATAAATCACTAAAGAGGGTTAATGAAGGGGAATTCTCACTCATTAAAGAGAGAATGAAAGGGAGAAAATAGGAGGAAAATAATAAAGTAACAAGATTCTAAAATGGCTACTGGTTAATGTTCCGCAGAGAGGGGGATTGCTTTGAAGGGGTCAAAATAGCCTGTACAATATTAAAATCAATTGGTTTTACGCCAAATCAAAAAAAATGTTTGTATTCATTTATAATTGATTTATGATAAAAAAAAACCAATTAAAAACAAAAAAATATGTTAATGATCTCTTTTCATATCATCAAATATCAGTATTTGTATTGAGCATAAGGACAGAATTACAGCATATAAATTGACTTGATAAAAATTTGCAATATTCTACATTGAACTTGTGCCCCTAACTTTAAAGAAATAGTTGCGTATATAAAAGCATTCCCCTTCTTTATTGAAAATTTGCCAAACCTTTCGGTTAGGAATTTTTTAGTTGTACGAATATAAACCTACTAATAACTAGTTTACCATGAACCAACAATTATCAAAAATTGATGCGATCAAGCATTTAATCTTTGGAGAAGAGATCCAAAGGATTGAGGACCGATTAGAATCTCAGGAAGTCCAATTGAGTAGAATTGAAGATCAATTGATTGATTTCAAGAAAACCATAGAGAAAAAATTTGATTCTTCTACCAAAGAAATGAACAGCAAAATTGTTTCTTTCGATGACAAAATGTCCAAAAATATAGAGAAGAGTTTAAAAACTATAAGCAAGGATTTTGAGAAAGAACTTAGTCAAGTTAAAAAATCCAATGTTGATGATCGCAGTAAAATTGCTGAGACTATAATCAAGTTTGGAAATTCCTTGAAGAAGTAATTCATGCTCCAAAAAACAACATGAGTACTTATAATCCATCTGACACTAAGATTGACAATGAGGATCGGGAGAGATTCAATAAGTCAGAAGACAATTTTGAGTTACTAAAAAACTTGATTTTAGATGAAGAGCGCAAGGAGCAGAATAACTTAAAAAAGGATCTAAACCAGATTAGGGAAATATTAGATGACAATAAATTTAAAGAGCTTGTAACACCAATTATCAAAGAGCATTTGGATGAGATAAAGTTGAAATTTCCGGAATTGTACGGCAATGTTGTTAGGGAAGCCATCAGCAGTCAGATTAAAAATAATGAGCATGAAATGGTGGATGCTTTTTATCCAATCATCGGAAAAATGGTCAAAAAATTTGCCTATTCCGAGATCAACGTTTGGGTAGAAACTTTCGACAAAACCTTTCAAGCCTTAAAGGAAGACTTTAAAAATGGATCATTAAAAGTAAAGGCAATAGAATTTGTAAGAGTTAAATTATTAAAAAAAGAACCTCGACAATTACCCCAAAGTGGAAGACTATTAAACAAGGCATTCTTCAACAACATTGAAGAAATATTCATTATTGAAAAAGACACTGGATTTATCCTGGCGAGTTATGCAGATCATGGGCCGTTCCAACTAGACCAACAGATGTTGGTAGGATTGTTGACAGCCTTGAAATCATTTGGTGAAGATGTAATGGGTCAAAAAGAAGAGGGATTAAACACCATTCAGTTTGATAGTTACAATATAATTATTTACAACTTTTTTTCATGTTATTCAGCTACAGTTATCAACGGTCCAGTAACGGAGACCTTCAAATCTGAATTACACGAAAGGCTATTGGATTTCGCAGAGCAACATTTGAATAACCTTGAAGGAAAGTCAGATTTGTTAAGCGAGAAAAAAATGTCTCAGGCTTTAAAAGAACTTATTCGTGGAGAATAAAACTATTATACGAAAAAAGATATTGGTGATCGGTGCATTCGCAGTTGGAAAAACCTCTCTCGTTACTAAATACACTACAGGATTATTTTCCGAGGAGTATTTATCAACCATTGGAGTTAATATCAAGAATAAAACCATTGAATATGAAGATAAAATTGTTCATCTTCTTATTTGGGACATTGCTGACATCGTCACCTACCAAAATATTCCAAAGTCCTATTTAAAAGGTTCACATGGAATCATTTTAGTCTATGATCTTACTAGAAAGGAAACCTTCAACAGAATCTGTAATGAGTTCAAAGGCTTTCTTGAAACTTCTCCCAATCTTAAAAAAATTGTCATTGGCAACAAGTCTGATCTTCTTGACCAACCCGTTGCTGATAACTCTTCAGAACTGGGCGTGATAACTGATATAGTTACCAGCGCGAAATCTGGGACAAACGTCGAGCAGGCCTTCCAGCTTTTGATCGATCAGTTCATTGCAGAGTCAAGTATTGCTTAATTCAGTATTGGATATTGCACTTCCTTGGCTCACGATATCCTAGACCAATCATTTAATTACTTGCATTGAATGCATTTAAATTTTGTTTAAATGTTTTGGTGCCCATGCGGCAGGTATTATTGTGTTCATACTACAAACAAGCTGCTTGAGAACCACCATCCCTAACATCTATTTTATCAAAGAAACATTCCCTTTCTTAAAGAACCACTGATCACATACTTCACTGTAGTATTCCAAGAACCAAACATAAACACCAGTTCCAACTTCTTTGCCACGGAAACGCCCATCCCAAGTTTGATCCAATTGGCTCGACTCGTAAATTTTATTTCCCCATCTATTGAATATCCTAAATTTGATATTTTTGACCCTGTTATTGATACAATAATCTATTGGACCAAAGCGATCATGCAGTCCATCTCCATTTGGAGAAAATACTGTTGCAAATTTGAATTGACAACCATCTATATAAACCCAGACAGAGTCCATGAAAACACCGCACTGATTCGCAACCTCGACAGTATATAGGCCAGACTGTTCCACTGAAAAAATTGATTCATCATTCCCGTCTTGCCATTGGTATTCTGCACCGGGAAATGAAGCGTCCAGCTCAACACCGGGCGACTCACATAAATCTGGCCCTAATTCAATCAAAGGAGCGGTTAAAACTTCGATTGGAATGTCTTGCTTTTTGGAACTACAACCATAAATATCCCAGGCTTCTATTTCAAAATTTTGCGAAACAGATGGTGTGGAAGTAAACACATTCTCCTCGTTCACTAAACCATTCCAATTGACCATTCCGAGTTCTGTATTGAAACTTTCTATTTCAATCTCAAGCGTTTCACCCAAACAAATAACAAAATCGTTTTGCAATATATTTATTTGTGGAAGCGGATTGACATTTACTTGTATTGGTGAAACAACAGACCTACAAAGATTCAAATCTGTCACCTGAACATTTATTTCAACACTATCTGAGGCCAACAATTCTACCTGTGGACCATATTCATTCAATTCGAACCAATAGATCTCACTGTACTCTTCATTTTCAACTTCTAATAAAATTCTTTCTTCTTCGCAAACGGTTATTTCATAATCATCAACCATTACTTCTGGTAAAGGAAGCACCTCAACCATTACTTTTTCAAGCACCGTATCACAACCAAATACATCACTTACCAAAATTTCATAGCTTGTATCTTGACTCGCTACCGTCTCTACGGCAAACCCGTCCTGTTCAAAATCTGACCAATAAGCTGCACCAATAAAATCACCAGCAACTTCTAATTGAACAGTATCATTGAAACAGACCGTTTTATCTTCAATCTCGTATTCCATTTCAGGAGGCACCAAAACAAAAACAGTTATTGGTGTTTCTAAAGATCGACAACCATAGACATCTGTCCCTTGTACAAATAAAGTTTGAGTAGAATCAGGTGCCAATTCAATTGTTGGACCAAAAGCATCTTGAATTAACCAATGGAAAGTGTCTATATTTTCCCCTAGAACTGATAAAACTATGGTATCATGAATACAGACATCTGGGTCCTCTTGTTCAAATGAAATTTCAGGCAAAGGGTTCACATTTACAAAAACAGAATCCTCCACAATTTGACAACCCAAACTGTCCCAAACCACAAATCGATAAACTGTAGATTCTGAAGGAGTGACAGCTAACTCAGGAACATAAATATCGAGATCCGGCCAATATACAGTTTCAACATTCGACCCACTAATTGATAAGAAGGCAGTGTCCCCATCACAGATCAAAGTATCTCCCCTTTCTGGTGAAACCAATGGAGGGAATACTATATCAACCAGCACAGTAAAACTATCAACCACCATTTCACAATTGTACAAATCTGAAACATAGAAAACATAAACAGTCGTCGTATCTGGCGCAACGGTTACTTTACTCGTTGTGGTATCCAAACTTGGCCAATATACCTCACCAAAATTTTCGCCTAAAACTGTCAAATTCGCACTGTCTCCCAAACAAATAATCTGTTGATCATCAATTTCAATGACCATAGGAGGAGGATCTAACACTGTAATTGTAAACTCTATTGGTTCAGGAGCACAAGTTGTTTCGTCCATCACACTAACCGTATAAACAGTCGTATCCAAGGGTATAATCTCAAAGCTATTGTTTGCGAGTATTTCGCCATTCCACAACAAAGGTGCATCTCCATTGTAGAATATTTCAATAGGAATCGAATTCCCTATACAAATAGTTGTATCGAATTGACTAACTTCCAATTGATCGGCTGGGTTTACTGTTACGTAAACAGAATCCGTTACCAATTGGCAATCTCCCAAGCCTTCAATTTCAAAATAAAAATAGCCACTTGAATCAGGCGAGAAAGTAATAATCTCCTCATTGCTGTCAAATTGCGGCCAATATATCTGAGTGAAATTTTCAGGATTTGGAGCAAGAACAATCTCTGTCCCCAAACAAATTTCTATGTCATTTAATTGATAGGAAACTGCTGGAAAATTGAGCACTTCGATGAATATAAAATCAGGGTCGGCGGCACAGTTTGATTCATCAAGCGACACGACTTGATAGGTTTGCGATTCTTGTGGCTCAAAACTAACGGAGTCACCGTACAAATTTAATTCGGGCCAAAACAAATCTGCAGAACCATCATAAAAAGCAGTAAGACTTATTTCTTCTCCAATGCAAATCGTTATAGGATTTTGCTCAATGTTTAATTCAAACTGATCGGTTAAAACAGCAACTATTGTATCGTATATTTCAGTACAATTATTGGCATCCGAAATAACAAATGGATACAGCGTATTTTCTGTTGGATAGGTAGCTATAGGATTGTCATAGGAATCCAGACTTTGCCAATAAACAGTTTCAATATTGCTACCTTCTATTTCAAGGTTCAAAGCATCTCCCAAACAGAAGAACAGACTATCTGCATTGTATACGATATCAGCATCGTGGACCGTTACAAAAATGCTATCTGCAGGGGGAGCACACAAAGTACTGTCAATAATTTCAACCACAACCCATCCACTCAATTGAGGAGCAAACGCAATACTGGAACCAGTCTCATCGAGTCCAACCCAATTGATGGTTTCATCTCCATCATAAATGACAGATAGGTTCAATGATTGTCCCTCACATATGGCAGTATCACTTTGCTCTATGTATAAAATATTTTGAGCATTTAATTCAACAAAAACAGAATCGTAAAAACTTTCACAATGCAATTGGTCATTTATTGTAAAATGAAGCCAAGTGGATTCAGTTGGTAAGTATGGAATTTGATTGCCCGCCTGATTGAGTTCTTCCCAAAAAATATCACCTAAGTTTTGCCCTGTAATTTCCAACAAGCCAACTTCTGTAGGACAGAGACTTAAATCAGAAATTTCATACTGAAGTGGAGCGGGGTTCAGAACTTCGACCGTAAAGCTAGTCGGATCAGGTGCACAAGAGGTTTGATCATTGGTGCTTACTGTATAAGTTGTTGTTTGCGTTGGGCTGACCAATATTTGTGCTTCCGAAGAATTTTGTCCTTCCCAAATCAAATCTGCATTCCCCGAATAATTTGCGCTTAGTTCCAATTCATTCCCAATACAAATAATGGTTTGATCGGCTGTAATGTATAAAGAGGATTGTTCGGTATATTCGACTGTAATTTCATCATTTTGCTGAACACAACCAGACAAATCGGAAACCTGAAATTCATAAGTAGTCGTTTGAACTGGACTTACCTGAATTTGATTGGAATTTTGGCCAGTAGCATACCAGTAAACATTGCCAACATTGTCTCCGCTGATATCCAATGTTATGGTTTCACCTGGGCACACAGAAAGGTTGTCATTGTTGTATTCAATGTCATTTATTTCATAAATATCAACTGTTACCGAATCCTCAAAAATTTGACAATCAGCCAGATCAGCTATCGTGAAATGATACGTTGCATTTATAGCAGGCGCAATCGTAACTGTAGGCCCAGCTTGATTGAGGTCTGTCCAAATTATTTCCCCCATATTTTCTCCACTGATCTGCAAAGTAACAGGATCACCTGGACAAACACTTAGATCGTCAATCGCAAATGAAAGTGGTGCAGGATTCAATACTTCTACAAAAAAAGTGGCTGGATCTGGTGCACAAGCAGTTTGGTCATTTGTGCTTAGTGTATAGGTCGTATTTTGTTGAGGCATGACTGTTATCTCCGACTCAGAAAAATTCAATCCTTCCCAGACCAAATCTGCATTACCCGAATAGACAGCAGTCATCGTCAATTCGTCGCCTATACAAATAGTAGAAATTTCGGAACTGATAAACAAACTTGATTGCTCTGTAAACTCAACAGTTATTACATCGTCTACATTGGAACAACCATATAAGTCATAGGCTTGAAATTCATAATTGGTCGTTTGACCTGGACTTACTGTTATAGAATTCGAAGTTTCGCCAGTTCCGTACCAGTAAACATTTCCTACATTGTCTCCAATGATCTCTATGGTCACAGACTCACCAGGGCAAACCGATAAAGTGTCATTATTGTATTCGATTGGTTCAAGAAAAATAACATCTAGAAAAACAGAATCTTCAAAAACTTCGCAATCAGCCTGGTCGGCTATCGTGAAATGGTACCATGCAGGAGCATCCGGTTCCAATACAACAGTTGGACCCATTGCATCAAGATCTGTCCAATAAATTTCACCCATATTCTCTCCTGAAATGCTCAAGGTTGCTGTTCCACCTTCACAAATGGTTTGATCTTCTATTTGATAAGAAACGGGAGCTGGATCCAATACGGTAACGGTCATACTCATTGGTGGTGGAGCACAAGAAGTTGGATCTGTTGAACTGACTGTATAGCTTGTTGTTTGATTTGGAAAAATTTCAAGCTCGGTTGCATAAATATCTAATGGACTCCAATACAGATCGTAAATACCATTGTATCCCGCCGAAAGAGGAAGCGGGTTCCCAATACAAATCGTTGTATCAGTCGGAATAGAAAGTGTATCAGCTTCGCGAACCTCAACTGTATATTCGATGGTATCTGGTTCACATTCGGCCACATCCTCCAAATAAATAGTATAAGTTGTCGTCTCAGAAGGACTCACCGTTTGAGCTGGTCCATAAACTCCTAATTCATTCCAATAAACAGAAGCAATGTTGTTTCCGACAACATTAAGGCTAACACTATCCCCATCACAAATAACATCTTCAGTTGACTCAACATCGATGCTGTTTAATAAGCCTGGATCAGGTACTATAAAATCCAACTGTGCCTCACATCCATTTACAGAAGTCAGCGTTAGTGAATAAAATTCTCCTGGTTCAGGATTGTCTATTGTAATACTTGAGGTCTCATCACCGGTGGACCATTCATAACTGTAAAAGTTTGGTGGGCCTTCGAGTGTAATAGAGGTTCCAGGACAAAACTCACTGTATAAAACATCAAGTGATTGGCATTGGGCTTCCATATAGGCATAACCACTATGAGCACCTTGAGAGCAATCACCAGCAAGAAATTCTATAAAAATTGTTTGGCCCATAAATGGCGACAATATAATAGGATCTGTCGTCCAATTTCGGACTTCCCAGTCTCCACAAGTTTCGAAACCTTCCACTCCATCAGCGGCAGTCACTGAATATTCACCGCAAGGAAGAACATTGTTGTTGGCATCCAATATTTTCATGGAGAACCTCGGCTGCTCCCAATCGTTGTGATCCGGATTTTCCAAAACCACTGCATAAGACAATAAAAGCAAATTATTTTCTTCTGTAACCAACATTGGCCTTCTAATCCAAGAGGCTTCCCAACCACCATCATTGTCACCCAAACGAAGTGAATGCAAACCTTCCCCTACCCTAGGGATAAAGATATTGCAGGTCGCAGCGAGTGAATCAAAGCCCTCATCGAGGGAAGTAACCATTTGTTGCGTTGGATCAAAACCGATGGATTCAATTAAGGGATAGCCATCAGCTTGTTGAATCGAGCCCAATTGCCCAGTCCAACCATCGAGATTGCCTTCCTCAAAATCTATATTGAAACACTCTTCATTTGCTGCAGAAGCAGCAGCAGAATTGATATAATAAAAGTCGTAGAACTTCTTTTCAGGATGCTCATGATCGTGTTCAGTTGAATCAACTGCAAATTCTAATTGCCTATTCGACTTATTCTCTACAAATGCGAGAACTTGAACAGATACTAAAATTAAGATCGAAATAAAAAGATAAAAACTTAAAGGGCTTTCATACATGTACGCCATTTGCCAATTTTTTTAGGGCCTGTAAATAATCGAAGTTGTTATTTCACAAGGAGACACAAAACACTCATAAACCTCTGATCATTAAATAGACCAGATGAGGATTTCATTAAAAGCTATAAATAACTTTTTGATAAAAAGATTGGAAACTTAATAAGTATTTTATCGGAGTCGTAGAAATATGAAAGTAAGAATAAAAAATTGTTTAATTCAATTTTTACATAAAAAAAAATACTATTTAATAAAATTACATAACGACTGTCTTTTATTTTTCAATAAAATCCATGATTTGAGAATTTAGCAAGCTCTAAATAAATAGACTTGAAAATCGAGCAATAATTTTGTTAATAAATTTAACACGCAATGGGATAAATGCAGTACTAGATTTATAGCTATCAGGTTAGCTATTCGGCTTTATTTTGTATTTTCTTTTTCTTTTTAATTCTTACGGAGTAAGCAACTCCCCAAATATGGGATTGAAAAACACGACTGTCATTTAAACTTCTTTGGAAGATATACTTTAGTGAAATTTCTTGGCCTTTTTTCATATCATAAGCCAAGGCAGAAAAAATTCTATATTTTTCAAAGCTTTTATCAGTAACATTGTAAAATATTTCACCACCTATTTCAGGAACAAGCTTGTGCTTCTTTTTCCTTTGGTATGAAATACTGAATTTTTCTCTGGCAAGAACTTCTGAGTATTTCCAACCCTCCAAGATCTCTTCATCTATTTGAAATCTAACCCTATTCTTTAAATTAATCGGTTTGAATCTTTCTTTCGTAGACCAATCCAGAAAAATTCTTTGAGCGTCGTTTTGATCCTCTGATTTTAAGACAAACCGATACCCCAATTTCAAATTGGACCATTTGGCTAGATCATAACTTAACAGTCCTTGAAGATAAAAGAGTTTAAACTCACTTAAATTTTCATTTAATCTCAAAGAAGGAGTGAAATCAAATCCCAATTTTTTATTGATTTCTGATTTTAAGGTTATCTCAGACCAAAGCTCTGCATCTTGATAAACACCTTGAGCGTAGCAAGGTATTAATATGGAAAAAACAAAGCAAAATAAAAGGGGAAATATGTATTTAAACAGATTCATTAGATTCATTGCTATTCTAAATCTTGTGCTTTCCTGGCAGATTCACTCATCGTGTTATTGGCATCAGGAATGTAATTGATAGAAATTTTTGCTGTATCGTTTAAAAAATTAATTCTTTCTACCTCCACACCGATTATCTTCAAGCCAGTTCTATCTTCAAGATCAGCAATTAGTAAATCTTTGTTGGCTGGTTTTATATTTTCAATTTTTTCGTAGGTGATCACTTGATAGGCGCCTTTAAATTTAAACCAAATACGTTCGAGGTAATAAATAAGTCCAAGTACCGTAAAGTTTGTAAAAAACAACTCGAAATAACTTACTTTTTTTGTACTAAGCGCATTGATCACAGCAATAACAATGACAGCAAACAAATAAGTCATTTCCTTTACGGGCAATGGGTTGGTTCTATACCTAAGTAAGGAGAACAAAGCAAAAATACCAAAGGCAAAGCCCATTTCCAGTTTCACTCCACCCAAAAGGTAACAAACAAAAAAGGTGAGGATATTAAAAATAAGAAAAGTAAAAAGATAATCCTTGTCTCTTCTAACAGGATAATAAATGTAACGAACGATAATAGTTGTCACAAAAACATCTATTATCAGGCGAAACAACAAATTAAAGAAATCCTGTGTATCCAAGATTTTTATTCCAAAAATCCTGATATTCTCAAGAGTTTCAAATATACCGGTTCCAGCTGCTTCTAAGATCATTCTATTTTATTTACAGTACGCCCATTTTTTCCAGGGTCAACAACTTCTTTTTAAATCGATTTTGTTTCACTCCATCATAACATGAAATAATACCCAAACAGTACTTGCTCATATTATATGGTAAAACTCCACAACTCTTCAAAGCTTTGAAAATTTTTGAATTACTATTCCTTCTTCCTTGCTTTAATTCAACAATGACCAACCTTTCTAAATCCGATTGATTTTCCTTGGTTCTAAAGGTCAAAGCAAGATCAACGGTCATTCGCTCTGTAAAATCTTTGTCCGCAAAGGTCATTCTCTTAAACAGTATATCAAGCATCGGATGAAAGTTCCAAGCTTTATAATCCAATGCTCCCTTAAACATCAAATCTTGTGCTTCTTGCACAAAGTTGTAAGCAATATCATTGATTTTCACTCTCGCTTTACTGGTCCTCCCTTTGTTGCTTTTGGTCTTAATTTCAAAAAAACTAAGATTCGACTCCACATATTTCCTATAGCGCAATTTAAAACGATTGCCTTTGCCATTGTGGTGCAGATGATACAATTTCAATTCTGGAGTATCAAAGTAAATCGATTCGTAATTGTTGTAACGAATTCCATTTAATTCCAAAACACTGTAATCCTTGCTTACCATGGCCAAAACCTTCTCCAATACATCGTAGGTCAATATAAATTTTGTGTCAACACGGTTGAGTAGTTTAACACTGTCAAGTTCAGCCAATCCTATTGGAGAGAACTCATTTATCTGATTTGGTACTGGAATATTTTTTACCATTCTATAGAAACCCAATAAAAGTTTGTAGAAAATTAATTAGAAAGCAATTTAACAATTAACAGTAAATAAAAATTGAAATGAAAAGACAAAGTAATAAGAAAATAAGTTTAAGACTATTTGATTACAGGTTTTAAATCAAATGGTTTGTTTTTCGGTCATTTAAAAAACAAATGGGATAGCTGCTTTATCGGCTTCATACATTACTAAAATAAAAAAAGCCCCTGCAGAAAACTACAGGGGCCATTTTATATATTTTATTATGTTCTAATTAACGTCCTGGTTTAGGCATGTCATAAGAACCTTCGCAGCATCTGAAATCAACTCTTCTGCTCAAAGCAAATTCTGCGTCAACACCTTTCTTAGGAGCAAATTCAGACATTCCTCTGATGATTGGCTCGTTTTCTCCTCTGTATTGAAGGATCAATTGGCTTCTTGAAATTCCAAACTCTGAAGTTAATTTGTTTATTACATCGTTGGCACGTTTCCATGAAACAAGATCATTGGCAGCAGCGCTACCTCTTGTATCTGTATGACCAACAACACACAACTTAATATCTGGATTACTTCTTAGGTAATCAGCAACTGCTTGTAGTTGTGGACGGAAGTTATCAGAAACTGCTGTACTACCATCTTTAAACAATACGTTCGGCAACATTGAATCATCACATGGTGCTTCGTATTCAAGTGCAGATAATCTTCTCTTAATGTCTTCAATTTCATCACAACAGTTTTCTTCCATTGCAACTCCTCTTTCATCAACTTCACCAATTAAGTGTGAAGGTGTGTGAGGTTGATCATCATCGCAATCCAAAACGCCATCTCTGTCAGAATCCAACATACGACCTTTTGTATCAACTGGACAATCAGGTCTTGAATCTGGCTCCTCATCAAAAATGTCAGGAACACCGTCTCCATCACTGTCAGTTAAATCTGGAATTTCCAAATCATCACAACATGGCTTCTCATTCATTTCAGAATAAGCATAATCCAAAGGATTCATCCACCATAGTGGCTCAACAGTATTTTTACGACCAAGATTTACATTAAGGCTCAAGTTTGTGAATACATATGTATCGTAATCACGTGATAAAGAACCCCATTCTGTCCATCTGTCACCATCTAACAAATCATCGTTAGTATAGGTAACTGTTGATTCTAAGCCGATGTTTATTCTTTTAGTAACTTTTATAGCCGTACCTAGACCGATGTGAGCGGTTGGACGGTAACTCCAGTTGTGATCACCTTCTCTTGAAGATCCAAAAATCCAGTAATCATCAAAATGCATTTCTGCTTGAGATTCATAAGAACCATCACGAGCTTCCAATGCAGTTTTAACATCACCTTTGTCTTCTTCTTGGTTGAAATCACGAATTCCAGAGTAAAGATCAAAATATTCATTTCCATCAGCATCTAGTTGGTCAATGGTTGTATTGTAAACCAATCCACCGATACCAAAGACACCGTAGTAAGTAAATTTATTTCTTCTTTTGTGGAATTTGATATTGTTAAAGTTAACGATACCAGAAAGCACCAATTGGCGTATTCTTGATTTGTAGTTCAAGAATACAGTTCCAGAACCACCATTGTCAAAACTATAATCCGGAGTTCTCTCGAATGTAGTATTGAATTGATCATACTGCGACCATCCTGCAATAGCATTGTTGTAGTCAGTTTCACCATCTTGTTGGATTGGTCTGGTTTTTCCTTGCCAGTCTTCTCCATATGTTGTTCCCAACATAAGGCTTCCTCTAACAGAAAAAACATATCCGAATGACTTACGAACATGTCCTCCAATACCAAAACCCGGTAAGATACTTTTGGTTTTCACATCACCACTTACGTGTAAGGCACCAATATCTAAACCAATTTCCCATTGGCTTTTGGGTGGCGGTGGAAAATTGTACTTACGATCCAGAAATTTATCGTGCTGCTCCTGAAACTTTGGCTTGATATAATCTGAGTACTCTTTATCCTTAGAATAAGGGTATGGATACTCTTCAAACTTAGTTTCCTGAGCAAAGAGCGTAAGCCCTACTAACATCACAATAAAAGAAGTTAGCAAATGTTTGCTCTTTAACATATCGTGTAGTTTTTTAAATTTAATAATTTTAGTCAATACTCAATCGGCTTATAATTGGACTTTCAAAAAAAAAGCTGTCACAAAAAGAGTCAAAATATGGTCAATTTACTTTAGAACTCCCTCTATACTAGCATCAAACGGAAAGACAAAAATATGCCCTGTAAATATAGTTCTCTATATCTGTTTATTCAAAACAATTGGCTTTTTTTTGATTAAAAAACCATTATATTGTTTTTTTTCAACAATAATTTACCAATTTTGATAAAATACTGTGTAATAAACGTATAAGTAATTCTACAGTCACAAAGAAACGTATTTAAACTCAAAAATCTTTAAACTTTTAAAATTAATATAATGATTAGAAACTTAATTGTTGGCAGTCTTACAGGAATCCTCCTTTTGGGGGCAATTGGCTGCCAAAAGCCAGGTGCGGGAATGAGTCCTGCTCAAGTAGATGCATTAATGTCTAGAAAAGTTGATTCTGTTAGATCTTACATGCAGGCTGAAAACGCCTTAAAGATGGATTCTATCCAAAAAGAACATCAACAGCAGGTTAGAAGCCTTGAAATGAAATTATCCGCTAAAAGTGGTGGAAAATCTTCTGCTGCTGGCTCTTCTGCTTCTAAAGGTGGTAGCAAAGGTGGATCTTCTACCAAAACAACACCTGCCCCTGTTACTAAGCCCGCTACGAATGCTACGGACAGTAAAATTATCAATAGAGGAGCACCGAAAACAGGAAACCAAGGGACAAGCAGTCCTGCAAAGGATGCAGATAGTAAAATCAGAAACAGAGGTGGTGGAAAATAGCCTTCCTCATTCATATATATACTTTCATTTAAAATGCAAACAATATATAATGGGTACTGATTGAATGAACTAGCACAATCACTGAAAATGAAACTAAAAAACCCCCAAGCAGCCAATGGCTGCTTGGGGGTTTTGTTATTATGACCACTCTACTTTATAATATCAGAGAAATCCAAAATTTAAAGTTGAGTTCAAACAATTGATATTCTAATCACTTTGTTTATTCGTCTATTTTGTTCAATACCGCAATACAAGTATCGCTGAAACCTGTTCCTGTCGCAGTAAAACCAAATACAAAACTAGCATCATCTGTGTCAACGAAATATTGGAATGTTCCTGTTGTATTTCCTTCAACTGTTACTCCATTAACAATTTGCTGAGCAACCATAAATCCAATCGAATATACATTATTTGTTGGATCATATTCAAACCCATCTGTACTCAAACTCACAGACAAACCATCATTGCTAGTTGCATCTGCAAAATTTGCGAAGTTGTAGAATATAACCACAAGACTGTCTCCACTAATCAATGTCTCAACAGTTGCATAATTAACTAAGGTGCTATCAAGCCCTGAAGAACAGTCACTGTCTGTCTGTAAATAATCTCCTTCCATCAACACTCTAATGTCTACCAATTCGCATCCTGATGAATCTGCGTTTAATACATAACCTTCTCCACAAGCAGGAAGACAAAGTTCCCCATTTGGCTCATAACCCTCGTCACAGTTACAAACTACTTCTCCAGCCTCTAAAGCACAGGTAGAATTAGCAGGACAAACAACACCGTCACATTGGTCTACACAAACCCCGTCTACACAAGCCTCATTTCCTTCGCAAGTAATATCTGCACAAAGATCTGTAGTCTGAACCGTACATGCACCGTTTGCATCAAGCTCATAGCCAGCAAAACAGTTACAAAATGCATTCCCTAAACCGTCATCAGCAC
The DNA here is from genome assembly GCA_937927195.1 of uncultured Chitinophagales bacterium. Lineage (GTDB taxonomy): Bacteria > Bacteroidota > Bacteroidia > Chitinophagales > UBA2359 > JAHDGP01. Next base: position 20,022 of record CALBCY010000078.1, on the reverse strand, counting down.
ATTGACCGTTTACACAATCCTGTGTGAAATTTTCACATGGATCAGTTCCACATGAATTGAAAACAAACATACAGCCAACTAATGTTAGCATGGCTGCGAAATAAAAATTTTTTTGTAAAGATCTCATGATTTTATTTTTTTAAGCTGCAAAAGTAGCATTTTAATGCTATTCATTAAATTATGATAAAGAAAATATTATTAAACTGTGAAATTATTGTTTGATAATCAATGTAATACATCAAACAAATAACTTGATTTTCATCAAAAAAGACCAAAATACAAGCTCCAACCTCGTTGGATACTGTAGACCCTAAAAAGTTTAACAGTATCAGCTTATTAGACGAAAAAAATGGACACATGGTGGGATGAATGCAAAAAAAACATAAATCATTTGAATAAATGACTCATTACCAGGCAATTGAAGACGAAAAAATAGTGTATTGCTTTTAGCTGAAACTGTGTTTTTATTGAAATACTTACTTGGAATTCTATTCAATTTATTATCTAACAATAAAATTGTCTATCAGACAAGGATGTTCTTCATATAGAACCAAGGATTAGTATTTTAATTTGTCTAACAATGGAATAAAGTTCATTTCCATTTTCTTCCTTTTCTCTATTTTTTACTAACATTTCCATTGTCTCGACGGAAATGCCTCAACAGCTAGCGACTCATTTTACAATCCAAAAATTACAAGCCATAAAAAAAGTCCCAAGATTCATTTTACTGAACTTGGGACCTTACGTATTGACTGTAAATTAAACAGTATGACCGAATCCAAATACAATTGGGGTAACATCGACATTAGTCAAAATTAGATTCTTTTTCGGTATGGTAAAATATAAGAAATTAGATTTCATTAACAAGTTTGGGGATGAAATCTAAAGTCCAAAATTTATTTCAAAACACTCACTTTTTGAACAAATGTCCCTTGGTCAGTTTTCATTTCCAACAAGTAAAGACCTGCAGGAATGGCCACTAAATCCATTTTATGAGTCAAAGCTTCTCCGTTAATTTTATTGTCTATCAAAGTCTGCCCAGAGAGATTATGCAATCCAATAGACTGAACATTTGCATCCATTCCATTCCAATCTATATTCAAGACATTCTTTGCTGGATTTGGATACACTGCGATTTGATCATTTTCAAGAACATTGGCCAAACCAGTGTTGGTCGTTGCAACATCTGAAGTGATACTGCTGTGGTTCAATTGCTCAATGGTTCCATCTGAATAAATCAAATAGGCTTGCGTAACAGTAAAGTATACAGTTATGTTGTCCTCTTTCTTACCTGTAATGTTTTCAGTAATAAAACAGGACATAGATCCAATGTTTCCACTACCTTGAGCACCTACTGCATTTATCCTTGATACGGCCATGTCAATTTTTGACCCTCCACCTATTTCACTTAAGTTTTTAACCAAAGTAATTTTTTCATCTACCCCTTCTCCATTTAACCATGAATCGCCAAAGGAAACCTCAATGCTGTCATGAGGAATTAATTCGATCCCTTCAAATTCATTGTAATAATCGAATTGAAATGCGATACCGTAGGCATTGTCGATGGCTCCGCCTTCAGCGTCTTCAAGTATGATGTCAAAGTTTAACCAATCACCAGGACCAACTTGTTCCTGATTGGTGCTTAAGCGAATGGTTGGCACACCTGCTTCTATCTCATTCTCCTCTTCAGGCCTAAAGTGTGTCAATCCATAATTATTTAAAATTGGAACAATATCTTGGTCAAAAACTTGGCCGTCCCCATCACAATCAGCATATTTCCCTTCCAATAACAAAACATCAGAACTGCCTGAAGCAACATCGGGACTGTCAAATTCATTCCATTCAAATGCAGGTTGTGCTACCCACTCACTGCTGGCATTTGGCCTTGGAAGACCGTCAAATCCGTACATCATTCCTATGGTCAACAAATCGATATTATTGGCAACACCATCATTGTTGGCATCACCCGGCCAGACACAAAACTCGGTACAATCAACCCCAATTTGAATATAAACAGTGGCAGAATCACAAATACCATTGGAGCAAATTGTATAAGTAAATTGATCAGTCCCTTCAAAATTTGGATTCGGTTCATAAATAAACAATGGACAAACAGTCCATTCACATTCTTCATTGTAGGAAACAATCACTTCACCATTGAGTGGTTCTGAAGTAATTTCAAGACCAATCCCTTCATTTTGAATGGCAGGATCACCCGTAGTAAAATCGTTTAGCAAAGGTTCTATTACGAGCTCCGTATTCAAGTCCGTCGATGAATAATCATCGGTTGCCATAACTGCATTTATTCCATCAACGACTACCGTAACTATTGATTCTATGCATTGTCCGTCAGAATTACAAATGGTATAAACAAATTCGTAAATTCCTGACTCAGCTGCATCAGAAACAACCAAATAATAACAGTTATCTATCAATGACAAATCTCCTATTAAGAATTCGGAATCATTGCTTATTGTAATGTCATTTTCATCTGCAATTACATCATTATCAAGGACACAAACCGAACCTTCACCAGTTTCATCAACAAAGAGAATGTCTGGATTAGCAATCATGGTGGTGGTAGCGGCCGGATCGCCAACCTCAATGATAACCTCCGCCTCTTCACAAAAACTATTGTCGGCAGTACAAGCGAAATATATAAAATAGTCATATCCTATGAATCCTGGATTTGGCGTATAAATAAAAATTCCATCATCAGAAAGTACCAATGATCCGTTTGAAGGAAAAGTATGGTCATCAATTGTGATCTGGCCAAGATCATTGTCTAAAACATTGAATTCAACTGGAACATCAACTTCAGTATTGATATAGTCATCTTCCACATCCAATCCAATATCTTCACCTATGCTTATATAAATAGTCCAATCATTACAAGCTCCCGACTCTGCATTGCAAACCAAAAGGTTCAACTCATCATTGGGCATGAAAGGTGTTGGCAAGTAGCTAAAACAACCTGGCTCATCTTCCAAAATCAAGATATCAGCAGAACAACAACCAAGTATTGAATTTATTTCATTAATCTCAGCCGGCATCTGTATATCACAGAAATCAGGACATATAATTGTCGGCTCTGTGGACTCCGTAAAAGCAGGCACCCAAACATCCATAAATGGAATACAATCTGAACCACATTCTCCTGGCTCCCAAGATAAAACGCCGCCCCAATTTAGTGCTTCACATTCATTTCCATAGGTGATGCCATTGCAACCACAAACTGGCTCCCAAACTGCATCGCAAGCTTCACCCGTAATGAGATTTGGATCAATGCAAGCATCGTTACATTGCTCCCAAATAGGAATTCCTTCCGTAAGCTCCTGAATAAATGTAAGAGGACATTGATCTTCAGGTAACAATTCACCATTGTCATAACAAATTACTTCCCCCTGACAGTTGTATAAAATATCAGGTGCGTCCATGAAATTACAATTGCTATAAAACCTGTAAACAAAATTCCCTTCATATAAATATTCATCTACTTGACAATAACACATGGAACCATCTTGATTTACAATCGGATATTCTTCTAACAAATCAAACAACCAATCAAGGTTGGGATCTTCACAACTGGTGGCCAGATAACATTCTCCAAGAACATAAGAAGCAACCCCGCCAAACTTTTCAGCATAACAGCTATTTTGGTAAGTTACCCCATCGCAGCCGCAAACAGGAACGTAATTCGTAGGACAAAGAAAATCCAGGTCAATATTATCCGGATTGACACAATCATCCACTATTTCACAATCACCATCACTCCACAACAATGAACCTCCAATAAACAAAGCTTCGGCTGGATTGTTATAAACAATACCATAGCAATCACAAACTGGTTCCACTACAGAAGGAATGTCCACTTGAACCATTTCAGGCAACCAAGGAATAACACAATCTGAGCAAGGAGAAATCCAATAAACTAGCTCTTCAAGATTTTCATAATCGTAAGTCAATAAGAATTCACTGCAAGCGTTTTCACCTCCCCCAAAAATATAGCTTTCACAAATAACTGAACCGTCGCAAGCATACAAATAGCCAACAACTGGACCATCTGTAGGACAAGCACCATCTTCAAATCCACCCGGTATTGCATAAAACACTTCTTCCCCATCTAAGTCAAAATTCAATATAGTACTGATGCAACAATCGTTTTCTGAAATAATTTCTTCCAACCAGAACAGGTCATCGCAAGGAGTAGAATCAGAACATTGATCAACAACCGCAATGTTTGATGTGTAATCACAACCACCGGCATTGGTTAATGTTACAGAGTACTCTCCAACAGGCAAAGTTTGCTGTTGGCCAGTCGCTCCGTTGCTCCAAGCAACAGTTGTGGTTGCTGGGTCTGTCATATTAAGAAAGACATCGTACAATCCATCTACACAACTTTCAATACTTATGGTTGGGAAAAAGTACGGCAATTGATTGTCCACCTCCACGAGGAAGCTCCCAAAAGAACGACATCCATCTTCACCGATTACTTCCACATGGGTCAAGTAATACTCCAATTCAATATCGATTCCATCAAAATTAAAACCATTTAGATTGTTTAAGCTCAGGCCTTCACCGAGTGGTTCGCAATTCCAATCAAACCAAGTAGCCGTATAAATTTGATCCTCTGGCAAGTTAAGTTCAATGGCTCCATCACTATATCCAGTGCAAGTTTCATTGAAAATTTCCCCTGTTACTTCCTGAACATCTTGATTACCTAAAAATTCAAAATTGTGATTGACCAAAACAGTTTCTATCATAAAACCTGTGGATTCATCAATTTTCTGAACACTCACATGTATGCTTCGTCTATAAATTCCAGATGGAACATTTACAAGATCCAATCCATCAACATTTTCTTCTGGGATTGGGTTTCCATCTACATCCGCCCAAATAATTTCGGATGATAAAACTTCTGCATCTTGCCAAGCCCAATCAGTAACCAAAACATCAATAACATTAACTCCACCATTTGTTTCATTGCAATTGGGGGTAATCATTTCAGTGAAAACAGTCAATGGAGGAGCATAAGTTGGTTGAATCCATTTTAACTCCTCTACCGTGAATCCCATTTCATAAGCCCACTCAGACAATTCTGGGTAATTCATGTTTTCAATAAATGCATAGTTGTTTTCTCGTGAAATTTTATCCGCTAAATCCTCCCCACCTGATTCAATCAGAATGTGTCCAACAGCGCAGGCAGTATTAAAATCATCGATAAAGTAAGGGGTTAGAACATTGTGTTTAGTATTCTTAGGGAAATTGCCACATTCGTGGTAGGCTTTAAGATAATCAAGTCCAGCTCTTCTATTTGCCAGTTGCCTGCTGCTCAATTCAGCTGTTGACTTCGAGCGAAGTGTCTGTTCTACCAATTCCAAATGCAATTGAATTAAGTCTGTAGAATTTTGAGGATTGGATTTCACTCCAAGTAAAATTTCCTCCATTGCATGACTTTTCCACTCTTTATTCAATTCACACAATTGCTTGTACAAATCGTTCATTTGATCCATTACATTCGTCGACCCAATAGTCAACCCATTAGTCGATCCAATAGTCGACATCTTATTTGTCCTTTCCACTCTACTGTCTTCAGCTGGTAAGGCTTCGCAATGCATGCCCAATGGCAAACCAAAGGACAACATGACAACTAACAAAATCAATCTGGATAATAAAGAAAATTTCATATTATTATATTTTATACCTATTGGCAAAATTTCTACGATAAAGCATTTTTCAGGGTCTTAGAACAAAGTTCCTAAATAAGCAAGGTTAAAACAAGTACATTTAATGTACATTGTACAACAATACTATACATTTCAAGAAACAAATATTTTCATAATTCATTGATTTACTATTAGATAGAATATATTTACAAGCAAATATTGTACGCCGAGAAAAAAATGCGTTTTTTATTAATTTAATGAAGTGGAAGAAGTTTTTCAAAATAAGCTAAGCCAAAGTCTACAGGCACTTAATAAGTACGAATTGAATCAGTTCAAGAAGTACATCCTTTCCCCTTTCTTCAATGAAAATGAAAAGCTGTGTCAACTTTTCGAATTCTTCCTCCCCTACGCTAAAAATCGACAAGCCATAAATAAGAGCAAAGAATTTATCTGGAATAAAATCTTTGCGGGTCAAAAATACAATGACACCAAATTCAGGAGAATCAATTCCGATCTTCTAAAATTATTTGAGGGATTTCTTTCCTATAAAGTATATACGGAAAATCCCGTCATTCCGCAGCTTTCTCTATTACAAGGAATTTGTGACAAAGGATTGGAGTCCTTGCAAAACAGCAATCTTAAGAAAGCCAAAAATCTACAGGATTCTCCTCAACTTCGCAATGGGGAATATTTCTATCATGAATATAAATTGCAAACCATTATCTCCGATTTGAATGCTTTACAATTCAATCGTTCTGAACAAATCAATATTGATAAAATAGTCGACAACCTCGATTACTTTTATCTCAGTCAAAAACTTAAGTATTATTGTGAGCTCGTTAATTCCAAAAAGGTTTTTCAAATTGCTTATGAGCCGATATTTATTCAAGAAATCATTCAACATCTAGAAAAGGTTTCTTACGATGAAATACCAGCCATTGCTATCTACTATAGAATCCTCAAAATGCTTATTTATGAGAACCAAGAAACTGAATATGGTGAGCTGTGTCAATTGTTAGATGAACACTCGAATAAATTTCCACTCAATGAATCAAGAATGATGTATGGTTTTGCTCAAAATTATTGCATCAAAAAAATCAACACAGGTCAGCAAGAATATTTGAATGAAATTTTTAAGCTTTATAAAACAGTCCTTGATAAAAAAGTAATTCTAAACAATGAAATTTTGTCTCCTTGGGATTACAAAAACATCATTACCGTTGGATTGAGAATCAAGGAATTTGACTGGATAGAAAAATTCATTGAAGATTACAGCAACAATCTTCCACTGGAGTATAAGAAAAATGCCTATACTTTTAATCTTGCAAAACTCAATTTCAGTAAAGGAAATTATGAACAAGTAATTGAGTTGCTAATCGAGGTTGAATACCAAGATATATTTTACCTGCTTGACAGTAAATCTATGTTGCTGAAAACTTATTATGAAATTGGAGAGGAGGAAGCCTTGTATGGATTGATTGAAAGTTTTAAAATTTTACTGAGCAGAAAAAAAGTCGTTTCAAATCAATACCGAAAAAACTACAACAACTTACTCAAACACGTAAAAAAACTGATTGCTGTTAAAAATGGGCATCACAAAAAACTTATTTTACTAAAAAAAGAATTGGCAGAAGACAGCAATGTCGCAGATTTGAGCTGGTTGAAGGAGAAGATCTTGGAATTGGAATGAAAATAGGCTTCTTGGTGGGTACGGCCTGCGGCCTTTTGGTACGCTGCGCTTTTGGTACACTTAGCTGCGCTTTTGCTTTTGGTACGCCTGCATTGACCTGGACGGTCTATTTGGACTGTTGGTTATGTTTGTATTTCGAATAAATCGTGATTTACCAACAGATGCCGAAGGCATCGTACCAACAGCATAAAAGCGAGCGAAGCGTTGCTGCGTACCAAAAACAACTTGTATCTTTCCGCAACAAATTGCATTACATAAATACAAACAGAAATGTTCATTGATACACATACACATTTATTTGCCAAAGACTTTAAAGAGGACATAGATATTGTGCTGGCTGAGGCAATGAAAAAAGGAGTTGAAAGATTCTATTTACCGAATATCGATGTAAATTCAATTGAGTCTTTAAACAACTTAAGTGCTAAATACCCGGACAATTGTTTTCCTATGATGGGATTACACCCTTGTTCTGTAAAAGATGATTGGTCCGAAGTTTTGGATCAGATTGAAAAAGAGCTTAGAAGCAAGCCTTTTGTAGCTATTGGTGAAATGGGATTGGATTTCCATTGGGATTTGACACACAAAGAGCAGCAGTTAAATGCTTTGCGAAGACAAATAGAATGGGCAAAGGAATTAAAATTGCCAATTGTATTGCACACAAGAAAATCTTTTGACGAAACCTATGAAATAGTCCAGGAAATGAACGGTGATGACCTGACAGGAGTATTCCATTGTTTTGGAGGCTCAGTTGAGGATGCTCATAAGGTGGCAGAGCTAGGGGGCTTTTATTTGGGTATTGGAGGTGTGGTAACTTTCAAAAATGGTGGCTTGGATAAAATTGTTGCTCAATTACCCCTTGATTACCTTGTTTTGGAGACAGATTCTCCTTATTTAGCACCCACACCTTTTAGAGGAAAAAGAAACGAAAGCACCTACATTCCTATTATTGCTCAAAAAATCGCAGATGTCAAAGAAATTAGCCTTGAAGATGTGGCAAAGAAGACCACGGAAAATGCTTTGAAACTATTTGGAGAGTAAGATGTATTGGGCTTTTAGCTGTTGGCCATTGGCCATTGGCTTTTTCCATACATTATAAAAAAAAGCCAACAGCTAAAAGCTAATAGCCAAGGGCATTTAAAAAATGCCAATAGCCAAGGGCCAATGGCCTAAAAAAGCCGACAGCTAAAAGCTAAGAGCCAATGGCTTAAAAAAATGCCAATGGCTTAAAAAATCTCAAAATTGGCGGGTGACAGACAAAAAATGACAGAAAAATGGGCTTTGAAAGCCATATATTTTAAAATTGGCAAACATATTGCTACATTAAGATTGAATTTAGCTATGGAGAGCATTGGTCTTCCGACAAACTAGTGACATCCAACAATTAACAAAGGGAAGAATACGCTTAATTATTTCACAATAATTAAGGGTTTTTCATAATTTTTGTGCATATTCGGAACTGATATCAAATAGTGTTCTGGAGAGTTGGCCGAGTGGTCGAAGGCGCACGCTTGGAAAGCGTGTAAACCCCAAAAGGGTTTCAAGGGTTCGAATCCCTTACTCTCCGCATTAAAGTAAAATTATTTATAAACTAAACCTATACTAATGAAGAAAATCTTTGTTCTAATGCTGTTATGCATTTTCGCTCTCTTAGGTACGGAGCTAAGTGTAATGGCACAAGGTGATGCAGCGGCTGACCCTCAAGGAATTGAACTATTAAAAAAGTACTTTATCGACGGTGGATGGCAATTTATGAGCCTGGTACTTGTTTGTTTAATACTTGGATTAGCAATCGCTATTGAAAGAATTATTTCTTTAAATCTTGCTACCACAAACACGACCAAATTACTCAAAAATGTTTCCGCTAAATTAGACGAAGGGGATTTGGATGGCGCGCAACAAGTTTGCAAAGCTACCAGAGGACCTGTCGCTTCTATTTTTAACCAAGGACTTGAAAAATTGGATGACGGTATTGATGTTGCTGAAAAATCAATTGTTGCTCAAGGATCTGTTCAAATGGGTAGATTGGAAAAAGGTCTTCCATGGTTGAGTCTTTTCATCGCATTGGCACCAATGTTGGGTTTCATGGGTACGGTAATCGGTATGATTGGCGCATTCGACGCAATTGAGGAAGCTGGTGATATTCAACCATCATTGGTTGCAGGTGGTATTAAGGTAGCACTTTTAACAACAGTATTCGGATTGATTGTAGCGATCATTCTTCAAATCTTTTATAATTACATTACTTCTAAAATTGATGGGATTGTAAACAATATGGAAGATGCTTCTATTAATTTGATTGACTTATTGTCACGTTACAAAAAAGCAAGAGCATAATTTTGGCCTTGATTAGTAAATTTATTTTGTAAGCAAAAAGTCAAAAAAATTATGGAAGATTTTGTAGTAAATTATGGTATAAACATTTCTTTGGGATTGGTAGGCATCTGCCTTGCATTGGTCCTCTTGTTTGGTGTTTGGCAATTGATTGTTCAATTGACAAATTCACCTGGTGAAGCCATTAAATCAATATTGGGATTTGCCTTATTGGCAGTCATTATTTTTGTAGTTTATTCTACTGCTTCAAGTGAAGCAACTGGCGTTTTCACCCTACCCAAATATGACGGTGTAACAGATTTTGTACATAAGTACACCACCGCAGGGATCCTTGTTTCAGGAATTTTAATCACTCTCGCCTTTGGCTTATGGGTTGTTATGGAACTTGTTAACTTGGTTAAATAATCATTTTATAATTTAAACATTAAATAAAATGGCAAGAAACAGAGGAGAAATACCCGAAATAAATGCAAGTTCAATGGCGGATATCGCCTTCCTTCTATTGATCTTCTTCCTTGTGACCACAACAATGGATATTGATAAAGGTATCATCGTTACCTTACCACCATTTGTGCCGGACCAAGAAGAGATTGAAGTGAAATTGAATCAGCGTAACGTTCTGGAGATCTTGGTGAATGCCAGAGATCAACTTCTTGTCGAAGGAGAACTATTGGACATAAATGAGTTAAAAGAAATTTGTATGAAGCACGTTGACAACAACGGAGTTGATCCCGAATTTTCTGATAGCCCACAAGAAGCAGTAGTTTCTCTCCAAAACGATAAGGGAACCAGTTACAGCAGGTACATCGAAGTTTATAATGAAATTCGGGCTGCCTACAACAAGCTGAGAGACAATGAAGCTAAACGTCAATACAACCAAAGCTTTAAAGATTTGGAAGCAGCGAAAGATACTGCCAAGGTAAGAGCCATCAGAAGAGTTTATCCTCTGAAACTCTCCGAAGCAGAACCAACAGATTTCGCTAAGGAAGGAGCAGAGTAGTTTTTTAATTAATCGATAAAACTGAAATTATGTTTAGAGGTAAAGGGGGCAAACCCACACCTAAAATATCGACAGCATCATTGCCTGATATCGTTTTCATGTTGTTATTCTTTTTCATGGTAGCAACAGTGATGAGAGACTCAGAGCAAATGGTTAACATCAAATATCCCAAAGCTTCTGAGCTTCAAAAGCTAGAGAAGAAGTCTTTGGTAAGCTATATATATATTGGCCCACCTACTCAGCAATACAAGCAAAAGTATGGTACGGCTCCTAGAATTCAGCTGAATGATGTTATTGCGGATGATGTAAAGGAAATCAGAACTTTTATCCAAAACGAAAGAGCTTCAAAACCTGAAAAGGTTCAGAATAAAATGACTACTTCATTGAAAGTCGATTCTGGAACTAAAATGGGGATTGTTGCCGAGGTTAAACAGGAATTGAGAAAGGTAGGTGCCTTAAAAATCAATTATTCTGCTGGAGCCAAAGGCGTTAGCAAATAAAAGTCAAATGCATAAAGTTCAATGCTTAACTTTAAGTCAAGCATTGACTGAACGAATAAAAAACCAGCCGCTTCGCGGCTGGTTTTTTTGTTTGCACAGCAAATTGTATTATTTAAAATTAAATTCTAACTATGCCTTCAGGAGGAGATTGGAAAGACATGTTCAAAGCAGTTCAAGACGGAAATTTTGAATTGGTTGACTTTTACTTAAAAAGTGGAATAGATCCCAATTATCAACATCCAGAATTTATGGCCTCTGCCTTGGTGGAAAGCATCCGCTTCAAACAATTAGAAATAGCAAAATTAATTCTGGAAAATGGTGGCGATCCCAATATCAAAGAAGTTTGGGGAGGCGATACACCACTGTCCGTTGCCAAAGGAATGAAAAATCAACAAGCAATTGATCTAATCAATGCATACATCAATTCTAAATGAAAGCATCCCAATCAATATCATCGAACTTGATTGAACGATACAAAGCAATATTCTTTCTTTTAATGTTTCCCATTTTATCAATTTTTCATTCCTGCTCTTCTACAAAAATTCCTTATGAACAGGTCAAAAAGGTAAAGCAGGTCTATCTCACCAATCACGTAGTCCTTAAAAATGGAAACTATATTAAATACAATGGATCGGCTTTTCTAATTAAGTACAAAGGCGAGCTTTTCGCCTGCACTGCAAAGCATGTTGTAGAAAAAGCCAAGTATTTCAAGAAAAAAGTAAAAGCGAAAAACCTGAATGAGCAGTTAGATTATTGGAATCTATTTCCAAGAAAAACTGAAAAACCCATTATCAAAGTCGATAGTTTATTCAATAATTCAAAAAGCAAAAGTGAATGGTGGCTGTTGGCTCTAGAAGAAACCAATACTAAAACTCAGAAAAAAATTCAAAGCTTCGAGCCTAGGTTTGATCTTGTAAAAAAAGATGAACGGGTATTTTTCCTCGGTTGCAGTTACCAAGAAGAGAATTGCAAGCAAAATGTTTACCTCGGCAAAGTAAATTCTGTCAACGGAAAAAAAATAAGCATCAGTTATGATCCCCTTGTCAATGTTGCTGGATTCAGTGGTGGCCCTTTGCTAGATGCAAAAGGCAAATTAATAGGATTACTTACCCAAGCAAGCTATGACCAAAAATTGAAAGTACACAAAACAATATTTGCCGAAACAACCGTCGAATTGAAAAAAATACTACAAAAAGTTGATGAACTCAAAGAGCATTAAACCACAAAATCATCCTGCTCCAATTCAAAATCAAAACGATCAACAACTTTTAATCTTCCGACCAATTGATTGTCCAATCTATTTAGCAATAGCGAATGACAAAGCTCAGTCCATAAATATTTATCTTCATCTCGATTGGATCCCACAGTTATACAACCACGACTAATGTTCCCAATGTGAATGTATTTATCAGAATTTTCTTTTCCGATTCTAAACCAAATTCCCGAAAATCCTGAGTATTTGAAATAGTCTGCTCCTTTGTCATGATAATAATCTGGCAAGCAAATATCGTAGTCTCCAACTTCCAATGGTTCGATTTCATTTGTCGCATAAACCAAACCGCATTCATATTTTAAACGGTATTGAGTTTTCGAAAAAATCAATTCTACGCCAGTAGCAAAATCCTGTTCCACAAATCTTGATTGCCCCTGAACTTCTGCTCTGACAGAAGCATTCAATCCTGCATTCGGCCAATCCAATATGGTAAAATATTGACGGCTTTGATCGTCGTTCCAGCGAAGGTTTTCAACTCGCGTATTTATGGCTATGCTGTATCTTTTCTCGTCCTCACCCAGAACAACCAACCAGCCTTTGCCGTCGTGAGTATTTAATGTTGTGTTTATCATAGTTATTTTTTTCTAAAGGCTGTTGGCTTTTAGCCTTTGGCCCTTGGCTTTAATTTATCGATTACAAAACCCAAATCCGAACACCGAATTCCAAACACCGATCCTGTATCTTTTCAGACTTCCCTGCATTATAAAAGTATCAATAAAAGTCAAACAATATGTTTAGATTAAAAAAACAGTCAAAAAGCAAAATGAATCAAGCTAAAATTTCGACGGCTTCCTTACCTGATATTGTTTTCATGTTGTTGTTCTTTTTTATGGTTGCAACAGTAATCAGGGACCAGACTTTAAAAGTTCAGGTCAAATTACCCACTGCTAGCGAATTACAAAAACTGGAAAGGCGCTCTTTGGTTTCTCACATTCACATTGGACCACCCACAAAAATAATGGAACCCATTTATGGCAATAAACCCTGCATTCAATTGAATGATGTGATCGCACAGAATATCTCGGAAATCGAAACTTTTATTTTGAATGAGAGGAAAGATGTTCCAGAAAAATTGCAATCCAAAATGACGACCGCCTTAAAAATTGATGCTTCAACCAAGATGAAAATTGTCAATGAAGTGAAACAAGAATTAAGAAGCCTGAATGCTTTGAAAATAAATTATGCATCTATAAAAAGCAGCTTGTAAACTGGCATTGACCAGACTGGAGCTTTCCAAACATCAAAAACCCAAAAGGCGACTCAGGCGCAGGATCCAAAAGCAGTGGTCGGATTGGTGCACCAGCGCCAAATGGTCGCAGCGACCAAAAAACCAAAAGCCAAATTCTGAACAACAAAAACTCAAAAACATGAACAGACAAACACCAGAAATGAATGCCAGCTCAATGGCCGACATTGCCTTCTTACTTTTAATCTTTTTCTTAGTCAGTACCTCAATGGACATTGACAAAGGGATAACTGTGATGTTGCCTCCACCAATTCATAAGGATGTGAAGCTTCCAAAAATTCCCGATAGAAACGTACTTTCAATCCTAGTCAATTTTAACGATCAATTAATGGTTGAGGGAGAATCAACTGAAATTTCAGAACTGAAAGATTTAGTAATGAAACACATTGACAACTATAAAAAAGATCCAAAATTCTCGGATAGTCCACAAAAAGCAGTGATTTCATTGCAAAATGATGAAAGCACCAGTTACAAAAGGTACATAGAAGTTTACAATGAAATAAGAGCGGGCTACAAGCAATTGAGGAATAGGATGGCTCAAGACAAATTCAATTTGAGCTACGATCAGCTTGAAAAAGCTCAACAAAAAATCATAAAAGACCATTATCCGTTAAAATTATCTGAATCTGAGGCAACGGATTTAAAGAAATAGTAGTCTTATATATGAACATCGTAGTTTGCCAAAAGCTTGTAAAACCAAATGGGATCTTTACAAGCTTTTACTTTTTCCCCTAATGCTAACTATTTCACCATACTCCATGTAATTTAGGTCTCTTCACTTCCTCCTAAAATTTCACCACAAAACTCAATCGCTAAGAATTGATCAATTCTTAGAAAAGCTATTGGAATAAGACGTTTTTATTGATGTTTTTTTTATATTTTAGTGCTAAGGAATGTGAAATAGATAACTGTCCGATTCTAAATTTAATTTTTTCTGATTTTAGGCGTCATAAATACTCGAATTAGCCATGCTGTTCTTGCGTTTTCTTCCTGCTTCGGCGGTCCCGATTGAAAATCAAAAAATAATTGCTTTATAAGCCAGACATTTATTAATGCCACCTCCCTTAGCAAGAATCAAGTATTGTTACTGGATTTAACAGATAGAACAAATTGAACAAATAGCAAATTTCACGAAGCCTTGTTCGCCTATTGTTATGAATCCATTTCTAATTTCGCTAAGCAAAGTATTTAAAAAAGATAGATCTACCGGATATGAATGAGCCAAAACGACTGTTTGATTTGATGTATTATATGAATGAGAAAAATCCGAAACCGGATATGCTCTGCAATAAGGAATCAGATGGTTCCTGGAGAAAATACAGCAATAAAGAAGTTATTGAAATTGTCAACAAACTAAGCCTTGGGCTTATGAAATATGGCATTAAGCCAGGGGACAAAATTGGATTGGTTTCCAACAATCGTCCCGAATGGAATTTCATTGATTTGGCCATGCTTCAAATTGGAGCAGTCAATGTGCCCATTTACCCCACAATCACAGAAGCCGATTACAAATTTATTTTTAATAATTCTGAGATTAAATTGTGCTTTGTTTCCAATGCAGATTTGTTTTCAAAAGTAAGCAACATCAAATCAGAGGTACCAAGTCTTCAAGATGTTTATACAATTGATGAAGTTTCAGGTGCGCGCAATTGGAAAGAGGTCTTAAACATGGGTGAAGGGGGATCGAACGATGATTTGCAAAGTTTAAAAGACAATGTTCAGCCAGGAGAATTGGCTACGATCATTTACACCTCTGGAACCACTGGTGTACCCAAAGGAGTAATGTTGTCTCACAACAATATATTGAGTAATGTTCTTTCGGTTTGTCAGGTTTTACCTTTAGACAACACCAAAACTACACTCAGCTTTTTACCCCTTTGCCACATATTTGAAAGAACAGTAACTTATTGTTATTTCTACAATGGTTGTTCTACCTATTATGCCCAAAGCATAGACACGGTTGGTGATGACCTTAAAGAGGTAAAGCCACACTACTTTTCAACTGTCCCGAGGTTACTTGAAAAAGTTTATGATAAAATTGTTGCCAAAGGAAATGCCTTGGAAGGAACGAAAAAGAAACTATTTTTCTGGGCAATGGAATTGGGCCACGAATGGGAACCAAAAGATCGAGGATTGATCTATGAGATTAAACTAACCATCGCTAGAAAACTAATTTTCAGCAAATGGAAAGAGGCATTGGGTGGCGACATTGAAGGCATTATAACTGGTGCTGCAGCCTTGCAACAAAGGTTGGCTCGTGTGTTTAATGCAGCTGGAATATCGGTTCGCCAAGGCTATGGAATGACCGAATCTTCCCCCGTTATATCCATTGATCGCTTCGATGACGATGACAGCATGGTTGGTTCAGTAGGTCGCCCCATCCCAGGAGTTGAGGTTAAAATAGATCCTAAGAACGGAGAAATCCTTTGCAAAGGCCCAAATGTTATGATGGGATATTACAAACGTCCAGACGCTACGGCAGAAACAATTGACAGCGATGGATGGTTGCATACAGGTGATGTGGGAACCTTCGCAGACGGAAAGTATTTAAAAATAACTGACAGAATTAAAATGCTGTTCAAAACTTCCGGTGGCAAATATGTTGCCCCTCAAGTTATAGAAAACAAATTTGTCGAATCTCCACTTATCGAACAAATCGTAATTACAGGCAATGATGAAAAATTCGTTGGCGCTTTAATCGTCCCCAATGAAGAGCAGCTTGCACATTTCTGTGGGGAATGTGGAATAGCAAATGGCTCAATGAATGAAATGATTGTTCACAAAGAAGTATTGGACAAGTTTGATGCAATATGCAAAGAATTCAATCCAAACTTTGGGCATGTTGAACAAGTGAAACGATACAAACTACTAACAAAAGCATTCTCTATTGAAGATGGAGAATTGACACCAACTATGAAGGTTAAGAGAAAAGTAGTATTGGAAAAGTATGCGAAGGAGATCGCTGAAATTTATGATGTCTGAAATTCGATGTTCGGAATTCGGAATTCGTTTTTTACTTTTCGTTTTTTACTTTTCGTAAAATTCATTTTATTCATAAAACTTAGACTTAGTTTTCAACTTAGACTTTCTTCAACTTAGACTTAATGATGTTTCTTCAGAAAGAAATTGACCAACTCGAATCCTACTTCGGTGAAGCTGATAAACACAAGGCATCAGTTTCTACGGTTGGAGTCGCTTGGCATTTGAATCATTGCTTCAAAGTAATTGTTTCTATTTACAAAGCGGTCAGCAATTCTGATCCTGCTGCTTACAAAGCCAAGTTCAATTTCAAAAAAACTTTTGTTTTGACAACCGGTTACATTCCTCGCGGGCGAGGCAAAGCTCCTGAAGCCGTTAAAATCGAAGCAACAGTGCCAATTGAAGAATTAAAAAAGCATCTTGAGAAGGCTAAAAAATATGCTGGTCAGATGGAGCAACTCGAAAGCAACAACTATTTTGAACATCCTTATTTTGGTCAGCTAAACTTAAAAGATGCTCAACAATTTATAATAGTCCATACCAAACATCATTTGAAAATAATTCGAGACATTGTTGCTTAAATCATCCAATCATTGATTACAAACTCAATCGGTAGACCATAACTTGTTAATCAATTCAATACTTCTATTTATAAAATTGGTTCCAACTGATTAGACCAATTTATTTAATTTGTCTCAGATCAAAATGGACTATTCTAAAATTTCAATGTCAAGGATATGAAAAATGGAACAACAAGCAGAATGATGTAATACGAATTGAATTATAAAATGTCGTACTGGATATGATGATAAAATTGATCAAGGCCGAGGTGAAAAACGTAGTTCTAGCCATAGCTAAAGCGAGGCTTTTCAACGAAGGCATTTGATTAATTTTAATCATTTATGTGCGACATTTTATGGTTTAAATCGTATAAGTCAATAAACAATCTATTTTAATCTTCGCCAAATGAATCTGTGGTAAAAAATCACCCACCACGACTAAGTTTCACCAAGGCTCTTCTTATCTTTGCCTATAAAGAACGAAATATCCATGCAGACAGATACAGCAAATAATCCAACATTCGATTTACAAGCCTTTCAGGAAGACATTTTACAGGGCATCCCAGATGTTTTACCTCCCTACCCTTCTGATGATGATGCCTCAGTAAACCATGCACCAAGAAGAAGGCTTGACAACTTGAATACTGCTGATAAAAAACTGGCCTTAAAAAATGCCTTGCGTTATTTCGATCCCAAACATCATCCTGTTTTGGCTAGAGAGTTCTCCAGAGAACTGGAAGATTATGGTCGTATTTACATGAAACGTTTCCGACCAAATTACAAGCAAAAAGCTAGGCACATAGACGATTACCCTGCAATTTCAAAACAAGCTGCAGCCATCATGCTAATGATTCAGAACAATTTGGATTATGCCGTAGCACAGCACCCACATGAATTGATTACCTATGGAGGAAACGGTTCTGTTTTCCAAAATTGGGCTCAATATCGCCTTTGTATGCAATACCTTGCAAATATGGGGGAGGACCAAACTTTGGTTTTATACAGTGGTCATCCGATGGGGCTTTTCCCTTCCTCCAAAAATGCTCCAAGAGTTATTGTAACCAATGGAATGATGATTCCTAATTTTAGTGAGGACCACCATTGGAACAAATTCAACGCTTTAGGGGTTACCCAATACGGTCAAATGACGGCTGGATCATTTATGTACATTGGCCCTCAAGGCATTGTGCATGGAACGACAATTACCATACTCAATGCCATCAGAATGATCGATCCCGAAAACGGGACAATGGCTGGTAAGCTATTCATCAGCTCTGGATTGGGCGGTATGTCAGGTGCTCAAGCCAAAGCTTCTGTGATTGCAGGAGGAGTTGGTGTTATCTCTGAAGTTAATTTAAAACAAGTTGACAAATTATTGGCACAAGGTTGGGTGCAAGAAAAATTCGACCAATTGAATCCACTGATTGAAAGAATCAAAAGTGCTGTCAAAAACAAAGAGGCTGTCTCTTTAGCCTATCACGGTAACATTGTAAATCTTTGGGAAGCTTTGGTCGAACAAAACATAAAAGTTGATTTGGGATCTGATCAAACATCACTGCACAATCCTTGGCAGGGTGGTTATTATCCTGTTCAAATTTCATTCGAAGAATCAGAAAAAATGATTTCCGAAGACCCTATTCAATTTAAAAAACTGGTTCAAGAAACATTAAAAAGACATGTAATTGCAATTAATAAAATGACTGCGAAAGGCATGTACTTTTTTGACTATGGAAATGCATTTCTAAAACAAGCCAAAGAGGCAGGAGCAGATATTTGCAAAAAAAATGGAGACTTCAAATATCCCTCATATGTTCAAGACATTATGGGACCGATGTGTTTTGATTATGGCTTTGGACCTTTCAGATGGGTTTGTTGTTCCAATGACCCAGAAGATTTAAGAAAGACCGATGAGATAGCAGGCAACATTTTAAAAGAAATTTACAAAACTGCTCCTGATGAAATTCGTCAACAATTAAAAGACAACATTACCTGGATTGAGCAAGCAGGTGATAATAAAATGGTGGTTGGCTCACAAGCCAGAATCTTATATGCAGATGCGGAGGGTCGGATTAAAATAGCTTTGGCATTTAACAAAGCAATTAAAGAAAAGCACATTTCTGCCCCTATCGTTCTAGGCAGAGATCACCATGACGTTTCAGGTACAGATTCACCTTACCGAGAGACTTCTAATATATACGATGGCTCTCAATTCACAGCTGACATGGCCGTTCACAACTTCGTTGGAGATGGATTCAGAGGTGCTACTTGGATCAGCCTTCACAATGGTGGTGGCGTTGGCTGGGGTGCGGTTATTAATGGTGGCTTTGGGATGGTTATAGATGGAGGTGAACAGGCAGGTCAAAACATAGAGTCAATGCTTCACTGGGATGTAAACAACGGGATAGCAAGGAGAAGCTGGGCTAGAAATGAAGGAGCAATTTATAGCATTAAAAGAGCGATGGATAAAAATCCAAAATTGAAAGTTACGCTTCCAAATTTGGCAGACGATGATTTGCTAGAGGAATGCATAAAGTAATCGAACGGTACAGGTTAAGCCAAAGACCAATAGCAAATGGCTAATAACCTGAGTTCGATTTTGAACCTATTGATTATCAGGCAGTAGCAAAATTTATTTTTTGATTTAATTGAAATTCCGGACATTTGTCACAGCGCCGGCTGCCCGGTTTAGCAGAGGAACTTGGTTAAATCCGTTAAAAAAAAATGCTGTTTGAGCCTACTCAATTTAAATAATTCCAGTCATCAAATCTTTTAGAAAA
>CALBCY010000077.1 GCA_937927195.1 uncultured Chitinophagales bacterium | reverse complement strand
AGTGATAAAAGTGATGCGTCGCAATTTGAAACCTTCCAGTTTCCGTCTTTGGCGGAAACGCGTATCCCAAGGTGTTAGCCAAAAACATTTGAAAAAGCGAAGCGCAGACATTAATCGATTCAAATGCAGTCGCCAACGTGCAATCAGTAATAACAAAATATCGAAGCGGTAATAGGTCTATTTTAGCATGACCAACAAGTATTTTTCCCATTGTACCTGTATTCAAAAAATTAGCTAAAGACAAAATTGATCTTGAAAAATTGTTAATTCTGAATTAAAAATCCTCTTTCATTCAGAACAAAATTCTAATCTGATACTCAAATAGTCTGTATTTCTCACCAATCTAAACATTCCCCAACCTTTCAACCTTTTTAAAGCTGCATTTGTTTATAACTTATAAGCTTGTTTACAAGTATAATTAAACGATGCATCATAGTTCATTATATAAACTCTTCAATTACTTCATCGCATCCGTGTGGTTCATCAACGGACTGGTTTGCAAAGTATTGAACCTTGTCCCAAGACATCAACAAATTGTCGCAGATATCTTAGGAGCAGAAATTGCCAGACCTTTGACAATTGGAATTGGTTTTGCTGAAATTTTGATGGCCGTTTGGCTGCTCAGCGGAATAAAATCAAAATTCAATGCTGTCTTTCAAATTGGAATCATTATCCTTATGAATGTTTTGGAATTCATCTTTGTGCCTGAAACCTTACTGTGGGGAAAATTCAATGCTGTATTTGCCTTATCATTTTGCGCTTTGATCTATTTTAAAGAATTTGTGTTAACCAAAAAGCTTGCATGAAATGTTGGACTTTCTCAAAGATCATCCCTTTCCAGTGCAGGCTTTTTTCGAAAGCTCAGTTGTACTGACATTCGCTGTCCCTAAAGAAGAACTAGCTGACAAAATTCCCGAATGCTTAAGTCTGGATACTTTTAATGATCAATGGGCATTTATCGCTGTTGCTATGGTTCAGACCAAGCATTTAAGACCAAAGGGTTTTCCAAAGTTTCTTGGCAATAATTTCTTTTTAATGGGATACAGGCTCTTTGTAAAATATACCAATCAAGCGGGAAAAAGATTGCGAGGCTTGTATATTTTGAAATCAGAAACTGACAAAAGAAAAATGGAATTTTTTGGCAATTTTTTTACCCATTACAACTATTCAAAAAAAAGCTTTAAACATAAAATAGAAGGAGATAAAACCACCATATTTGCAGAGCAATCAGACTTTCATGTAAGTTACAATGATCAAAAGGATCTTGTTGAATTACCTGAAAATTCGCCATTTAACAGCTGGAAAGAGGCCAGGCGATTTGCCGGCCCTTTGCCTTTCACTTTTACCTATGAAAAAGCAAGGAAAAAAGTTCTAATCATTCAGGGCTTAAGGCAAAACTGGAAGCCCGAACCGCTCAAAGTAAATTCATTCAAACTTCCATTTATAGAAAGTCTAAATTTAAAAAACATCAATTTGGCAAATTGCTTTGTCGTCAAAAACATTCCTTACGAATGGAAAAAAGGAGTAAAAGAAACATGGAATCATTAGCACTCAAAAGGTCAAATTTTCAAGGTGTCTGGAACATTGTTCGTTTCAACTGGCATTTCTTTCTTTTGTCATTCGGAATCTGTTTACTTTTACTATTCGGATCTACTTTTTTTGACGGATCCATTGCATTTCTATTCATTTTCTTAAGTTTGAGCATATTCATTACATCAGTGGTTTCGCTATTGGTTTCCTATTATGTTTATGATTTATCAGACCTTTACGAATTAAACGCTATTCCAGAAATAGATTTCACCATTCCATTAAAACTAACAAACATTCATGCGGGCTTTGATGAAACTTCTTGCATATTTGAACATAAATTCATAAATTCCGAATTAAAAGTCTTTGACTTTTATGATCCTGAAAAACATACGGAGGTTTCCATAAAAAGGGCTAGAAGAGCTTATCCTCCACATAAAAACAACCAAGTTATTCAAACCAATCAAATTCCATTAGAAAACGCTTCAATGGATTTTCATTTTAATGTATTATCTGCTCATGAGATAAGATCAGAAGAGGAGCGCATTCAGTTTTTCAAAGAACAAACAAGAACATTGAAAGAAACGGGGAACATCGTCGTAACTGAGCACCTTCGAGATCTACCCAATTTTCTGGCTTACACCATTGGATTTTTTCATTTCCACTCCCATCAAACCTGGCTCAATACTTTCGATAATGCTGGATTGAAGGTAAAGCGTGAAATCAAAACCACTCCATTTATTTCAACTTTTATACTTGTAAAAAAATGATACTTCACCTTAAAATAATTGGTTCTTTGCTCATTGGGCTTTCCCTATTGCACATCATCTTTCCTTGGTATTTCAATTGGAAAGAGACCTTGAAAAATTTGAATCTGATCAATCGTCAAATGATGCAAGTCCACACTTTTTTCATAGCGACCGTTGTCTTGCTTATTGGTCTATTGTGCGTTAATTCTGCAGAAGAATTGGTTCAAACTTCACTTGGTAAAACCATCTGTTTAGGTTTTGCCATTTTCTGGGGCCTGCGATTTTTTTTCCAGATTTTTATCTATTCGCCAAAATTATGGATCGGCAAAATATTTGAAACGGTGGTTCACGTTTTCTTTCTTTTCTTTTGGGCTTATATGACGGTGATCTTTGGTGGCATTTACTTGGCTTGATTTTAATGCCAAGTTTCAAAGTCGCTAAGATTAAAAATGGTATATTTGGTTTCGCTTCCTACTTAGCATTTTGGCCTTAAAAAACACAAACTGAAGGATCAATGAACTTCAAATTTTGTTTCATATTAATTTTAATCAGTTTCTGTTCCTGCAA
>CALBCY010000076.1 GCA_937927195.1 uncultured Chitinophagales bacterium | reverse complement strand
AAATCTTGCAAATGCAATGAATGTAAGTCCAAATCCAACAAGCGGAAACATCGTATTGAGTGTAGATCCATCAATGGGTGAAATCTCAATAGAAATGTTTGATGTTACAGGAAAGAGCGTTAAGAATTTCAGCAAATTCCAAGCTGGAAACATTAACTTAGATTTATCAGGATTTGCACATGGAGTGTACTACATTCAAGTAAGTACAACTGATGCAATAGCTGTTGAAAAAGTAGTGGTTAAATAAGAAACTGCTTCAAATAGAAATGCAGAGCGCTGTCAGGATAATCCAGACAGCGCTTTTTTTTTACAATTTTGTGTGATTTTTAAACAATAAATATTGTATATTTAATTATAATTTTTCAAGGATCTTCACATTTTTATTTTATTTCATTTTAATTCAATTTCGTTGAATCGGAAAATAATTTGGCTTTTTCTCTAAAGCTGAAATTTTTTCAGGTAAATGTAAGTGAAAACTTAACCCAAAATATATATAATCGTGAAATCAAAATTACCTTTGATAATTATTCTATTGATGGCTTCTTCTGTTCTTGTGAATGGCCAAAATTTCAATAAAAAAATTTCCATTTCTAAGTTAGATTATCAGCCAATACTGCAGTCTAAGTTTGATTCTTATACACCAAAGTATAGCTACAATGGAAAAGAAAAAAATGAGGGGCTTTATACCCCAAAAGTAAGAGCTCTAACTAGTCCAGAAGAGGATCAAATTGGGACAACTACTTATGATTTACAGACTTATTCTTCAACTTGCCGTCGTTTACACTATGATTATAGTGGAACCTTACATGGCACCTGGACAATGAGTTTTCTGGAAAACGGTTCTATGGCTGACCTTGCAACGGGCTACAACAATAATTCTTCTGGAAGTTGGGGGACTGAACCCACCGAAAATTTGGTCCCATCAGAAATAACAGGATGGAGTAATATTGTCGCTTTTGAAGATGGTACAGTTGGTGTTTTAGCAATTCATGATGGAATTGATTTACTCCTTTCTAAGAAAACTGGATCTACTTGGGAATCCACTTTTATTCCTCAATCCCAAGATGTAAATCCTTATGTACCTAGAGTTGGTCAAAGCGGAGATGTCATCAATTTAATTTGTACCAATTTTTCGTCGTTTGTGGAAACTGGAACAGGATTGTTGTTCAATCGTTCAGAGGATCAAGGTGAAACCTGGCAAGGTTACAACGTTGTTCAAGAAGTTTATGATCATTTTCCATTTTATCCTTCTGGATCAAATGATAGAACAATTGCTTTTGATAGTTATGCAATGGATGCACAAGGAGATGTTATTGCTTTTGTTCTCGGAGATTATGGAAGGCAAACCGTTCTTTTTAAATCAACAGATGCTGGTCAAACATGGCAAACCACTATTATATCTTCCACCACTGATCCATTTGAAACAGACCTTTCTCAGTTTCAGGCTACCTGGTGTGCTGGCGATCTCTCACTTGTTTTGGATGATGATGGAATGGCTCATGTCGCTTTTAATGGAATATGGAATAGTTACAATTCTGATTTCAATGGTATTTTTTTTACTCCTGATTTTTATGATATAATATATTGGAACGAGACTATGGAGACCGACGGCTATATGCATGTTCCAGGAACAGTAAATATGGAACTTGACGGCGATGGAAGTATTGCACTGCCTTCGGGTTTTAATTCCGGAGTCAACTTTCAATATTATGGCCCATCCCTTATGGGACATACCTCTTTAGGTTTTGGTGAAGATGGAACCTTATATTTAGCTTATGACAACACAAGAGATGTTTCCAATTTATTTGGCTTATCGATTTACCGTGATATTTACTTGATGAAATTTGATGGTGAATGGAGTGGTCCGATTAACATAACTGATGCTGGAGACAGCGAAGATGTTTTTCCTCACTTACCAAGAAGAATCATCGGAAATGAAGTTCCAATTCTTTGGCAACAGGATAATTTACCATCCATGATTGTGTCCAACAGTCCACAAGGGGAAACAACAGTCAATAACATTAAGGTTGAAATGTTTGATTCTAATCTAATCGAGGATCCTACTTACATTCCAGAAAACAATACACCTTTTGCTAATTTCAACTGGGCGAGTTATACTACTAGTATAGGCTGTGGCCTCTCCTTGTTTGACCTGGGAACTATAATTCTAGATTTTCCTGATGGGGAGCTAGGAGCAGAGGCAACGGTTTTGGAAGGCGTTGATTTCTCTACTGCTGGCTCTTATGTAGGTTTTTACATTACCACAGATACTGATGGAAATGAACTCATCGATACGGTTGTAGTGAGTGTTTTAGCTGATGAAATAGCTCCTTCGTTAACTATTGTGGAAGATACCATTGTTTTAGAACCGGGATCAATTTTTGATCCCTATGAAGATCTGAATGTTAGTATTTTTGATCCGGATTCCTACTGTTTCGCAGAAGAATTTCTCATTATTGATGGGGAAGTTGACACGGAAGTTCCCGGTATTTATACCATTATTATTACAGTGGTCGATGGAGCAGGAAATGTTTCTGAAACTGGAACAGTAGTAGTAATTATTGAAGAAGCTTGTTGTTTTGAAATTACTGTAATTGTGAATGGTGAGACTGTCAATGATGGGGAACAAATAAACCTGGAAGGTGGTTTGAATGTTACGCAAGAAGATATTCTTGAAATCGAAGTCTTTGATCAAGGTGATGCTGAAGTTACTGTGATAGGAGAAATAGATCCAGCGACGCCCGGATCCTATGAAATTACTGTAGAAGTAATATTTCCTAATGGTTCTTCTTCAACTTCAACAATTACGGTTTTAATTGAGGACACAACAGATCCTGATTTTAATTATGCAGGACCTCAAGAAATTATAACTTGTCAAGGTGAGGAATTCGACATATCTTTTGAAGATATTGAAGCCTTATTTGAATTGTCTGACAATTTCATTGTCGAAGGGGATTTCTCAGGCATTAGTTGGGAAGGAGAAGTTGTTAATTCCATTAGTGGAATTTATCCAGTTGATTATACAGCTGCGGACCCGAGTGGAAATGAAAGTACCCTTACGATAAATTTCGTTGTATTGGATGAAACAGATGTACTTTGTATATCTGACCAAGAGGCACCAGTAGTAACTTTCACTTATGATGGAATGGTCGTAACAGAATTAACTCTTGAAGGTGGAACGGATGCAACTTTACTAGACATTATAGCTATCGTTACTGACAATGAAGATGCTGATGCTGATTTGGACGGTCCAAATGGTGATGAAGTTGACATTGCTGTTGTTGGTACTTACACGATTTCTTATACTGCTACGGATGAATCTAATAATGAAGAAACCTACACATTAGTTGTAACAGTAGAAGATACCACAGCTCCATACTTGCAATTGCTTGGTGATGCATTAGTAGAAACCTGTATCGGGGATGAATTTGATCCTACACCAGAAAACGTAGAGCAACTTTTTGAAATCAGTGATAACTTTGCAGTTGCAGCTGTAAATGTTGATTTTGATGCTGTTAATGTTAATACGGATTCAGAAGGTGACTATGCAGTAGACTATACTGCTACAGATGGATCAGGAAACGTAAGTGATCCTGTAACAATTACTTACAGAGTAGGTAATCCAGTTCAATGTTGGGATGTAGATGCAGGTATAGAAGACTTAAATCTTGCAAATGCAATGAATGTAAGTCCAAATCCAACAAGCGGAAACATCCTATTGAGTGTAGATCCATCAATGGGTGAAATCTCAATAGAAATGTTTGATGTAACTGGAAAGAGTCTTAAGAATTTCAGCAAATTCCAAGCAGGAAACATTAATTTAGATTTATCAGGATTTGCACATGGAGTGTACTACATTCAAGTAAGTACAACTGATGCAATAGCTGTTGAAAAAGTAGTGGTTAAATAAGAAACTGCTTCAAATAGAAATGCAGAGCGCTGTCGGGATAATCCAGACAGCGCTTTTTTTTACAATTTTATGTTTTATTTTAAGCAATAATGTTCTAATTTCATAGAATGAGTCTTCATTTAATCGAATATCTAAACGCATTGGATATTTGATGTCTTACTTAAGCAAGCCTTTACTTTTACAGCTATAAAACAATTTTATTGATGAAATTTCATAATGGCTTTTGTTTAATTTGATCACCCCATAAATTTTGAAACATGAAATTACTACAAGCAATTTTGACCTGTATTGTTTGCTTCATTTTTTCTATTTTATTAACCGATGAAAGTTATGCGCAAATTTCAATAGAAAATATTGGAACGACCACTTATGATTTTCAAACCAACGGATCTACTTGTCGTCGCCTTCATTATGGCCTCGATGGAGCCTTGAATGCTACTTGGACCATGAGTTTTATGGAGGCTGAAACTGGCTGGCCTGATCGTGGAACGGGATACAATAGGTATGAAGATGGAGCCTGGATGCCTGCACCAGAAGAAACAATAGAAGAAGTGCGAACTGGTTGGGGTAATTTGTTATCTTTTGACGATGGTACAACAGGCGTTCTTGCACACACTGGAACACAGCTGATTTATACCCAAAAAGTTGGTTTTGGATGGCAGTCAAATTTAATCCCTCAGACATTTGGTGAAGATCCAAGTTGGGCTCGTGTTGGACAAGACGGTGACATCATCAATGTAATTTGTACAAACGGTAATGATGGACTAGAAAATGGTTCTGCTCTTATGTTCAACCGTTCAGAAGATCAGGGAGCCCTTTGGCAAGGATTCAGTGTTATTCAAGAAGTTTATGAACACTACCCATTTTATCCACCAGGAGCTGCGAATAAAACAGTCTATGGTGATAGTTATGCAATGGATACTGACGGAGATGTAATAGCTTTCGTTTTGGGTGATTTTGGCAGGCAAACAGTATTGTTTAAATCAATAAATGGAGGACAAACATGGAACGCTACTGTTATCACTAGCACAACCGATCCTTTCGAATTAGATCCTTCCCAATTTGAATCCACTTGGTGTGCAGGCGATCTCTCTCTGCTTTTGGATGATGACGGAATGGCTCATGTAGCCTTTAATGGAATATGGAATTCATACAATGAAAGTCAGAATGAAATTGTCTATTCTCCAGCTCATCGCGGATTGTTTTATTGGAATGAAATTATGGGTTCCAATAATATTCAGCATGTCCCTGGAACTTTTGCAATGGACTTAGATGAAGATGGGACCAATGTTATTCCATTCTTCAACGAAAATCCAGGAATCCTGCTTGATGATTATGGCCCTTCTTTAATTGGTCATACCTCTTTGGGAATGGGGGATGACGGAGTTTTATATTTGGCCTATGACGATACCAGAGAGGTTTCAGCTTCAGATCCTGATTTGTATTTTAGAGATGTTTACATAATGAAATTTGATGGCGAATGGCATGGGCCATTGAATATTTCAAACAGTGATACAACTGAAGATGTTTTTCCACATTTGCCAAGAAGAATCTCTGCTTGTGAAGTACCGGTATTGTTTCAATCAGATGTTTTGCCATCGACCATGATTGGTCTCCAAACTGATCAGACGATCAATGACATAAATGTTGCATGGATTGATTGTGAATCCATTGTTGATCCGGCTTACATTCCTGCTAATAATCCACCTTTGGCTACTACAGATTTAATTGACTTTACAATCAGTGTTGGATGCAATTTTACATTGGACGATCTTGGTGTTGAAATTCTTGACTTTCCAGATGGATTACTAAACAATGCGGCTACCAATTTGGAAGGAGTTGATTTAACAACAGCTGGAGTTTATGACGGATATTTTATTACAACTGACAGCGACGGAAACCAAATTATCGATACAGTCGAAGTAACGGTATTGGCCGATGAAATTGCTCCACAATTAAGCATTGTAGAAGATACGATCTTTTGGGACCTAGGATCACCTTTTGATCCATTGGAAGATTTGGACTTTATCATTTCTGATGAAGATTCTTACTGTTATTCTAGTGAGACCATCAATGTTGAAGGAGAAGTAGACTATACGGTTCCTGGAATTTGTGAATTGATCATTACTGCCATTGATGGAGCTGGAAATGTTTCTGAACCAGTTAATGTTTTTGTTTTAGTTGGCTACGACAATCCTCCTTTTTTCCCTATAACATTTATTGTTGACGGAATGGAGTACGAAGATGGAGAAGTCGCCACTGTTGAAGGTGGTTTGAATTTGACTCAATCTGACATTCTTGAAATTGTCATTGAAGATGCAATAGACTTTGTCGTAGATGTTATAGGTGAAGTCGATCCAACTACACCGGGAGAATATATAATCATTGTTGAGGTAGAGGATGTTAGTGGAAATTATTCTGTTTTTACTATTACCATTGTAATTGTGGATACAACCTTACCAGAATTATCAGCGGCTTCAACAAGCTACACCATTTGTTTAAATGAAGAGTTTCCGGTTGATCCTTCAGATCTTGAAAGTTTGTTCCAATTGTCTGATAATTTTATCGAGGAGGGCGATTATTCTGGTGTTTCCTTCGATGCATCTGCTGTGAAGAATGACGAAGCAGGTCAATATCCTGTAACTTATAATGCAACAGATCAAAATGGAAACATGTCAATGCTGATTATTACTTATATCGTTTTGGAGGAAGACAATGAAATATGTATAGACGACAATATTGCTCCAACCATAATGTTTTTGTACATCGGTTCAGAGGTTACTGAAGTGACAGTTGAAGGAGGAATAGGTGAAGTCTTTTCAGGGCTTGAAATCTTAGTGGAGGATGATACGGATCTCAATCCCATCATAGAAGGTCCTATAGGATCCGTAGATATGGAGACAGTTGGACAATATGAACTTTTTTATACAGCTACAGATTTTTCGGAAAACAGATTCGAAACTTCTATCATTGTAACAGTTACTGATGAAACAGCACCAATGTTTGAACTTAAGGGAGAATCAGTTCTTCGGGTTTGTGAAGGATATGGCTATATTTGTGGTATCGCACCTGATGAATTAGATTCACTTTTTACTTTGAGTGATAACTTTATTCCGGCAAATTCTAATTTAGAAACGTATATTAGTTATGATGAATCATCTGTAGATTATTTTACTGCAGGGGATTATATGCTGACTTATACAGCCACAGATCCAAATGGGCTTACAACAGATCGATCAGTTTTAATTACAGTCCACAATGATGCCGAATGCTGGGTTGGCTGCGATGCTAACTGGTTTGGAGTAGAGGATAATAATTTATCCAATAAAATACTGTTGAGCCCAAATCCCACAAATGGAAATACTGTTTTGAGCGTTGATGAATCATGGATAAACTCTGATCTTGCTATTTTTGATATCACTGGTAAAAAGGTTAAAACTATGATGCAGATTCAAGCTGGGACAACCAATTTAGATTTGAGTAGATTTGCTGGCGGTTTGTATTATCTGCATATCAGGTCGGAAAATAAAACGGCAGTCAAAAAAATTGTAATCAAATAAATCAATTGTTCTTAATCGATCTTTTTAGTTTTTCTGATAGCTCCTAATAAACCTTGTAAGTATGATTGATGCTTGCAAAATAAATATACTTTCCAAGCATTTAATTTGGCTGGAAAGTATATTTTTTTTTGGCCAAAACACTAGCCTTTTTAGAGGAGGTTTTATGGAACTAAAATTGCCAATAATTCCTTAATTATTGAAAGGGCGATCTATGCAAAATTCCATCCTTATTTCAAAAGACAAGTCCAGATTGAGATCTGACATCATCCATCAATTTCTTAGCACAACTTATTGGGCAAAGGGGCGAACTTTGGAAGAAGTTAAAACCACCATTAAAAATTCAATTTGTTTTGGAGTCTTTCTAGAAAATGAGCAAATTGGCTTCGCTAGAGTTGTTACAGATAAGTTGGTGTTTGCCTATATTATGGATGTGTTTATTTTAGAAGCACATCGAGGCAATGGGTATTCCAAGGTTTTGATGGAATCTATTGTTTCAGATGAAGATTTAATCAAGGTCGATAAAATCTACCTGAAGACATCAGACGCGCATGGGCTGTATGAACAATTTGCTTTTAACAGAGTTAAGGATGGCCATAAATGGATGGAAAGAAAAAGCCTATAACATGAGTTTTATGAAGAAAGTAATTAGAAAGGCCAATGCCAAAGATGCAAGAATATTAAGTGAGTTAAGAGTGGAATTTTTGGAAGAAGTCATAGACCAAAAGGATCATCCAGATAGGGAGGATTTAAAAGAAAAGCTTGAAGTATATTTTAGAGAAAAATTAGCAGCTGAGGAGTTGATTGTTTACCTCGCTGAAATAGACAGTGAAATCATCAGTACCAGTAGCATGGTCCTTTGGCAAGTACCCTTAGGATTTAGCAGTATGCGAAGCAATGGCATGAGAGGCTATGTTTTGAATATGTATACAAAAAAGGAATTTCGGAGAAAGGGCCTTTCAGCAATTTTATTAAATAAGTTAGTAGAAGAAGCTAAATTATTGAACCTGGATGTTCTGCACCTAAATGCAACAAATGATGGTAGACCTCTGTATGAAAAACATGGATTTAAAGATTCTAAGTTTACTGAAATGAAATTGAGTTTGTAAAGAAACACCTAGTTTCATCAGTAATCAATAAATTAATAAATCAAGGTAGGTAGGTGGCTCGGAAATATAATGTTTTATAAAATAAAAGAATGACAATCATTGACCAACTAATCGCAACTCAAAAACAAACCTTAGCCTATTTTAATCTTTCGGAAAAGGAATTGGGTAAAACTTATGCAAAAGGCAAATGGAATGTAAAACAAATTGTGCATCACTTGGCAGATGCCGAAGCTGTTTTGTTTGAAAGAATCAAAAGAACCATTTCAAACCCAGGCCAAACCATTTTTGCTTTTGATCAGGATAAGTGGGCAGAGGAATTACAGTACAAAGAAATGCCTTTGTCTTTAAGCCGCGATATTTTTGATTCCAATAGAAAGGCTTTGATTTACCTTACTCCTAAATT
>CALBCY010000075.1 GCA_937927195.1 uncultured Chitinophagales bacterium | reverse complement strand
TTTTTATTAACTGAATATCAATTAGTTATTAATCGAACTCTGGTTAATAGTGTGGGAATGATGTGGCATAAAACCAACAAAATGGCAATCCCTAATGCAAAATAATCCGTGTAGCTTTTGGTTAGTTTCAATTTAGAAAGAATGAAAAGTTTTAGATGTAAAGACTATTTGTGAATGTGTGATATAGTATTTTTTCAAAAAAAAAATCTATGAATTCAAGGATTAAACCAAATATATTCCATCTTTTTCTATTCTAATAATTCTTTGTTTATAAAGCGCACCAATGGCTTTTTTGAAAGTTTTTTTACTCATTCTCAATCGAGCCGAGATCATTTCAGGATCACTTTTGTCATTTAAATCCAAAAAGTTACCACTGTTTTGTAAAATCTCTAGGATTTTTTGGGCATTTGGTTCAACCTTTGAATAGCCGATGTTTTCTAAAACAACATCGATTTTTTTATCTTCTCTGACTTCTTTTATATATCCTTTAACTTTTTGTCCGGGAACCAATGGTTTATAAACAGAGTCGTGATAAAGAAGTCCTTGGTATTTTTTGTTGATAATGACCTTGATTCCAATGTCCGAAATTTTCCAAACAATCAAATCAACTTCTTCGCCACTGGTTAACTCAATATTGTCTTTTTCCAGGTATTTTGAAATTTTTGATGATCCAACCAATCTGTCTGATTTTTCATCCAAGAAAAGATAAATCAAATGTTCTTCCCCAAGTTTAATGGCTTGCATTTGTTCCCCAAAAGGGACAAAAAGATCTTTAGGCAAACCCCAATCCATAAAGGCGCCAAATTTACTGTTTCCATTTACTTTTAAAATAGCAAAATCGTTTAACTCAATCTTGGGTTTTTTAGTAGTAGCGACTATGCGTTCTTCACCATCACGGTAAATAAACACCTTGATGATGTCATCCCATTCGAAATTCGGTGGAATGTATGCATTTGGGAGCAGCACTTCATTCCTATCCTCATCTTCCAGGTATAGACCATTGTCTGTTCTTCTTTCTATTCTGAGTTCGTTGTATTGTCCTAATTTTATCACGAATATGGTTTCTAATATTAAATTAATTCTTTCTTTTGTAACTATACCTTTTCCAAATATACCAAATATAAACTATGGAAATTTACTGAGCCATTTTTGTTGTTTGTTTATGGCTTTATGAAATTCTGTTCTTAGTTTTTGCACAAGCTCTTTGACGCTTGGGTTGTCTTTTATTGAAACGACACCTTGGCCTGCAGACCAGATTGTTTTCCAGGCTTTTCCTTCTTCGGGGATTGTTAATTCTTTTCCAAAGTCAACATCTTTTGTTTGCTTGAGCATCTCTTTGGTAAAGCCTGCTTTTTCCAAACTTGGCCATAAAAAGTTTCCATTTACTCCTGAAACTGATTTTGTATAAACAATATCCTGACTGTTGGATTCAACGATCATTTTACGATAGTCCTCCTCGGCTTTGCTTTCTTTGGTATTTATGAATCTTGTGCCCATATAGGCGAAGTCTGCACCCATTTGTAAGGCAGTTGCTATATCTTGACCATTGCTAAGGCATCCAGCCAAAAGAATGGATTTGTCAAAGAAGCTTCTCAGTTCAGCCACCAAAGAAATAGGATTGATGGTTCCTGCGTGACCTCCGGCTCCTGCTGTAACGGCTATCAATCCATCAACACCTGCATCGGCGGCTTTTTCAGCATGTCTTTTGTTGATTACATCGTGAAATACCATTCCACCATAAGAATGAATTGCTTGAACCAAGTCAGGAACAGCACCCAAAGAAGTTATGATCAATGGTACTTTGTGTTTGACACAAATTTCAAGATCTGCTTGAAGTCTTGGATTGGATTTGTGAACGATAAGGTTAACTCCAAAAGGGGCAGCCTCTTTTCCAGTTTCTTTTTCGAAACCATTCAGCGCTTCTTTGATTTTTACCAACCACTCTTCAAATCCCTCTGTAGTTCTCTGGTTTAGTGCCGGGAAAGTTCCAACTATGCCATTTTTGCAGCATTCTATTACTAGTTGTGGACCAGATATCAAAAACATCGGTGCAGCGACAACAGGTAGGCATAAATTTTTACTAAAATGATCTATTTTGGACATAAGTTGGCTTCTTCTGTAAAGATAAGCGAATGTTTGATTGTTTCTACTGGTTGTGCATTGGTTTTATTTGGCAAGGCTTAAGTATTTGTTAAATTTTATTAAAAGAACTTTGTAGTACAAAGAAACATTTATTCTTTTATAGAATTTTACCATTCACTGAACAGTCCTGTTTGAAATGATGATGTATAAGTGGATTTACCACACAAGTGTTAAGTCTATGCGGCCACGTATATTGGGCAAGATCCAAGTTCCTGAAGTCTGAGGACCTCCATCATAACTTAATTTGTTGGAATAATCATAACAATGCAATACTTGATACTTTTCTTGTGCTAGAATAGAAAGACCAGCCAGTTCCTTGCGTTTTTGGATGGTGAAATTTGTGCAATGCTTATTAAGAAAGGCTTCCATTATCTTTAAAAATTCGGATTGGGAAATATCAAAAATTGTATCAGCAGGATAGCAGGGGTGTTCAATATTAGAGAAAGTACAATAAAGTTGATTGGGTTCATCTGTATTTACTTGAATGAAAGTGAGGGCATCAAGAGCAGATTGCTGTTCTATTGTTAAAGTATCAATGTTTAATATTTCGTCTAATAGTGAATTTTGATTTGGTTTTGATTTTTTAGTAGGAGCGGAACAGGAAACAATTAAGACACAGAATAGCAACATGCCTATTGTTGTTATCCTTGAGACAAGAACATCAAAGGAAACAATTATGGAGTTGAGATTTAGCATTTGATGAAGAAAAATTTGCCTGGAAATGTAGCTAATTTAATCAAAATTGTTGAATCGTTCTCTGGTTGATTGAGTTACCGCTTTTCTTGGTATGCCAATCACAATGGCATTTTGCATTGCTCTTCCAAAGTAAAAATAACATTAAAAGTACTTTGTAGTACAAAGAAGCGCTGCCTCTTAATTTTTTTTTATAAATGTATTCTTGTTGTTTGGGGGATGCCCATAGGGTAGTAGTGCTAGGTAAACTCAAAGAAGCCATTGAAGGCCTTGCTATAAGATAAAAGTATTATAGATGCCCGAGATTCAGGTTACAGGATAACTCGCATGGCTGGAAAATTACCTATGGCTGTCGAAATATGGATTTTATCGAAGCCTCAATTGAAATCGAATGGACTTCGAAAACAAAAAAAGAGGCTGTCCTAAAAGGGGCAGCCTCTTTTTTTTATGTAGAGTAAAATGTATTTTTTTGATTGTGAGCACTCACTAATAGTGAGGACATCAAAACGGCCCAAAAATGAAAAAACTGATTGATTAATCCCGATTTAGCTTTAATTGGGTTATAATTTTTAGGATTGGGCATACCTGTCCCAACTTGGTTGATAAACTTCCAGATTTTTTTGAGATTATGAGCTATACAAAGTAGTCCAATTTCTACATTTACTTTTGGAAGGGATGTAAGAGTTAGTCTGTCAAATCTGCGATTATATTTTATATGGCCAAAAACAGGTTCGACATCTACACTTCTTTTTTTTCGGAGTCCGATGCCTATCAATGAGCTGAGATTGTTACGGGCAGTTTGTCTGTGCTGCTCAAGGTTGTGATTGATTTGTACTGTTCGGTTAGCGTTGATTGGTTGGCCATTTTTAGCTGGCTGACACAAAGATCGCAAAGGACAACCTTTACAGTTTTGTGCTTGATAAATAGTCACTTGGGCCTGATAACCACTTTTTCTTTTCTGCTTTGATTGAGATTGCACCTTCATTGTTTGGCCCATCGGACAGACCAAAAAATCCTGTTCTTTATTGTAAAAAAAGTTTTGACCCAGAAATGGATTACCTTTTACTTTTCTTTTTTGTTCCGAACTATAAGAGGGAAATTTTAAAAAATTATCAATCCCTTTTTGCTCTAAATATTCATAGTTTTCTTCTGTTCCAAAACCAGCATCTCCCATTGCTCTTTTAAAAGTGGGCAAGGATTCACTTTCTAATAGTGCTAGGGTATCATCGGTGTGTTGCCTGTAACAGGTTGCATCATTGGGATTTTGATGAACTGTATAATTAATGATGAATTGATTTTCCGTACTGTTGACCCAATTATAGGCAGGTTTTAACTGACCGTTCTTCATATGATCATCCTTCATTCGCATGAAGGTAGCATCTTGATCAGTCTTAGAATAGGAGGAACGTCCATTTAGAATTTGTTGATGAACTTCATATTCTGTGAGTTTAGGCAAATGATCTCTCTTCAATTGCTTGACGATCTTTTGGACTTCTTTATTGTCTACATCTTCTAATTCATTAATTTTTTCAGCCAATGATTCACTATCAATAGATGTATTGTCTGTAGTTATATTGTCTGTAGTTATATCATCTGTAGTTATATCATCTGTAGTTGAATCATCAGGAGTTGAATCATCAGGAGCCTGTTGCTCTTTGGATACGATTTGATCTATTTCCTCTAATAATCCAAGTATTTTTTGTTCCAAGTTTCCTTTAAATCGAGCTATGTTTTTTGACCATACAAAACTATAACGATTGGCTACGGACTCCAATTTTGTTCCATCAACTATTTGAGTGTGTAACTTAATGATTCCAATCTCATAGGCTTTGACAACCACTTTTTTAAAGATGCTTTTGACATCTTCTGTCATTCGTTCAGAACGGAACTTATTGATGGTATTATGATCGGGACGTTGACCACCGCATAACCACATATAGCAGATGTTCTCCTTACATTGTTTTTCTAAGACTCGACTTGAGTAACTTCGATCAAGGTAACCATACAACAATAACTTTAGTAAAGTACCAGGATGGTAAGCACTTGTTCCTCCTCCTTTGTAGGTAGACAACAAGGAAGTCTTATCCATTTCTTCGACAAATTCATCTATAAAGCGAACAGGGTGATCTGTGTCAATCAATTCTTCCAGCGAAGGTGGAAACAAAAGGGTTTGTTTACGATGATCGGACTTGAAAACTTGTTTTTTGACCCGTTCTATTGGCTTGGCTTTCATCTTTAAAAGATACGAATTCTCAAACAATAAAAAAAGGCTGCCTCAGTACTTTTGAGACAGCCTCTTTTTCTTCATTATTTTACACCATTCATTGATTATAAATGAATTAGCCCTTTAGTCCTCCCTCAGTACATTTCTAAATTGTTAAGTGATTGGTTTAATATTAACATTAATAATATTATTAATTAACAA
>CALBCY010000074.1 GCA_937927195.1 uncultured Chitinophagales bacterium | reverse complement strand
AAAAGAATGGGAATACCTCTTTTTAGTAGACTTGGAGTTTGCACAAATTGAAGAATATAAGTCAGCAATTCAAGAAGCTGAAAAATTAATGACTCATTTGCAAATTTTAGGGGAATACCAGAAGGGGATTAAGCATAGGACTATTTAGGATTTTAAGCTTTAACCCTTTATTTAATGAAGGCAAAGACTACACACTCAAATGATTTGTTCAATAAAAATAAAATCGGATTAGTAGAATATATCCAAAACAACTACCACCACCTCAGGTGGTGGTTTTATAAAACTAAACCCCCAAAGGGGGTAAACCTCTAAAAGAGGCGGAAATCTTTGCTATCTCCGTCTCTTTTTTTCTCCTCATCTTCTTGGTATTTCACATAACGACGAACCTTGTCTTCATCTATTCCGATTGTACTCACAAAGTATCCTCTTGCCCAAAAATGATTCCCCCAATATGGTTTCTTTTTCAAACTTGGAAAACTCTTAAACATCTGGATCGCTGATTTACCCTTTACTATTCCCATGAAATCTGAAACGCTTAACTTGGGCGGAATAGAACATATTATATGAATATGATCGCTTTGAATGTTTAACTCTAATATTTCTACTTCTTTCCAATCACATATCATTCTAATTTTATCTTCAACGGCATCTGCCAAAACTCCTTGAAGTATTCTCATCCGATATTTCGGCGTCCAAACTATATGATAATTGCAATGGTAAATACTATGTGCTAATCTGCGATATTTAATTTTTGCCATAATAGCAAAGATAAGAATTAGTCACTGGCTAAAGCCTACATACATGACCACCGTCTAAGACGGTGGTTTTTCATTTGAATAAAAAAAGGCAGTTTGGCTTTTAGCCAAACTGCCTTTTTTTTATTTTTGTCCTTAATAGTTTTTGGGGCAATCGTAAACAACTCATCATTACTTACTGTTGGTGTCCTTTCAAAAAACTCGTTTCATCACTTCTTCTTTATAACTTGTCCCTATGGGTAATTTTTTCTTTCCTAAATGAACCATGTTGCCCTCCAATGCAGCAATACATCTAATATTTGCGATGTAGGATTTATGAATTCGCATAAACAAGTCTGTTGGCAATTCCCGTTCTAATTTTTTTAATGAACCCAAAGACATTGTACGTCCATCAAGCGTATGATAAGCGACGTATTCTTTCATACTCTCAATATAAAGAATGTCTTTGAAAAAAATACGGAATACTTTAAATTCCGACTTTACAAGGAGGTAGTCTTTTTGCTTTTCTTCTGTGTTTTCTTGAGGCTGTTTGAGAGAATCAAGCAAATCAGACTTGCTGTTATTGTTCTTGTTGTTGTTAAAATCTGATTTCAATAGTTTCCCTGCTTTATTGACGGCTTGTAAAAAACGTTCAAAACGGAATGGCTTTAGCAAATAATCAACCACGTCCAATTCATAGCCTTCCATTGCAAATTCTTTGTAAGCTGTTGTAAAAACAACCAAAGGTTTTTGTTGAAGGGTTTTCAAAAACTCTATCCCTGTCAAATCAGGCATTTGAATATCTAAAAACATTAAATCAACTTCCCTTTCTTGCATGAGTTGCATGGCTTCAAAAGGATTGCTGCACTTGCCTACAATGTTCAAATGTGGTAGACGATTGATATAGTTTTCTACAAGATTTCTTGCCAACTCTTCATCGTCAACAATGAGGCAATTTATTTTTTTCATTGGATCGAAATTTTTAAGATGATGTCAAATTGATCGTCCGTTAGATTAATTTTCAAGTCGTATT
Organism: uncultured Chitinophagales bacterium; assembly: GCA_937927195.1. Taxonomy (GTDB): domain Bacteria; phylum Bacteroidota; class Bacteroidia; order Chitinophagales; family UBA2359; genus JAHDGP01. Next base: position 13,954 of record CALBCY010000074.1, on the reverse strand, counting down.
GGTCTTCAGGATAAAGCAATTTAAGGCGTTTTTTAATATTTTCTAAACCAACTCCCCCTACTTCATCTTTGGTGAAATTATTTTTTGGAACACTGTTGACCACCTGAAAGGCAATATTCCTATTATCCGTTTTCAATTTAATTTTAATAAAACCGTCCTTCAAATTTTCAATCTTGCTATGTTTAAAAGCATTTTCGACGAAAGGAATAAATAGCAAAGGAGCGACCATTAGATTGGGAGCTGATTTGTCCAAATCTAATTGTACATTCATTCCTCGGCTATCTTTCAGCAAATGCAAATCAACAAAGTTTTCGATGTAATTGATTTCACTTTTCAGAGGCACTTTTTCTTCATTCGAATCATAGACCATATAGCGCAGAATTTCAGAAAGCTGCATCACACTTTCAGGTGTTTGAGGTGCTTGTACAACGGCTAAACTATAAATATTGTTCAATGCATTGAAAAGAAAATGCGGATTAACCTGTGATTTAAGAAACTTTAATTCTGCGGCAAGTTTTTCTTTGTCCTTGATGTTTGAATATCTTATTAACTCTAAAAGCGTGCTTCCCAAAAACACAATAATAAAAGGTGTCAATTCTCTAATCCATTTTATTCCTCCTGGAGGCGGCATTCTTTTTTCAGTCATGGATTCTAAATGTGGAGGCGGCGGAAGGCGAAACCATTCAGCCCAAGGAAAAATTCCATGAAACAATAGAACAACCGTTGCAGTAAGCAAAAGTGTGGCTGCCAAAAAATAAAACAGGTATTTTTTTTGCAGATAAAATTTTGGCAAGAGGTATTTCACATTTACTAGTATGATAATAGCAAAGCCAATTAGAGTCGGTGTTACCTGCATTACGAATCTCCCCAAATTGTGAAACTCATCTGTCAATGAAAAGCTGATTAATAACCAAACACTAAAAAGTATCAGTATTCCCCAGTAAATTCTATTTTTAGTAAAACGATGCATAAAGCAAAAGTGGGCGTTTTTAGTTTAAAAAAAAAGCTTTCTCAACCAATCATAGTTTCTTCTCTATCATTTATACTATTTTCTCAATAACTGCTGCTCATCTGCACTTTTAGGACTTATTGAGCTTATAGCCTTGTACATAGATAAACTGAACGGCTAGCTTGAATATATTTTGTAGAATGTTAAAACTCCTCCATATTTGTTAAACCAAAAAATAACCTTTCAATCTGGTAAATAAATTTTATAAAATGTCTAAAATACTTTTAGTGCGACACCTAATGACAGTTAAAATAAAACCCAAATTATGCAGCAAATTGAGCAGGGAGAATGCTTTTAGTGTTCACACGACCAATGGGAAGCAAACAATTACAATCTGAATGAAATAGCTATGAAGAATTTCACGCTTCCACCTAGAAGATTTCTCCTGCGTCGAAATGACGAGTTAGGAGTGGAAACAAATGCCAGCCCAGTTGAATGCCAGCACAAGAAGACGGATGGTTCGTGGTTCAAGATGGTTTGCAACAGCAGGCGAGATACAAAAAAATTACAAAGAATAATTGTTTGATGAATATTAAATTTTTATCCTGACGGCTATGGTGATAACATCAAAAGTAAGCAAGAGAACAAAAAATCCGAAACACTTAATGAAGAAAGCAAAGTATATAATCTTTTTATTATCCATTTTACTACCGATGCTCTTTACTCAATCTGCATTTTCTCAAGATGGGGAGTTTAAAACCATTAGAGATTTAGAATCCTGGGGGTCTTTTAACCTGAAATATAAAATAAACAAAGATTGGAAGATTGGATTGGAAGAACAAGTCCGATTCAGTAATAATTCTTCAGAAGTGGACGCTTTTTTTACTGAGTTAAACACCGACTATGATTTCAGCAAAAATGTATACTGTGGCATTGGACTGCGTTACATAAGACAAAACGATAATGTTGGCGACATTCAGGGCTTTGAAAGTCATATGCGACTGCACTTTGATTTGGGATACAAATACAAAGCACAAAGATTTAATATTGATACTAGAATAAGATTTCAAACTAAGAATGAATTAGGAATATCTAAAGAGCAGGGCGATTATGCCAATAACAATTTGCGTCTAAAAACTGGCTTAGAATACAATTTTAAAAACTGGAAATTAGATCCAGAATTTTCAGCAGAAATTTTCAGACAATATGAAAACGGAGAAAATGAATTCAATAAACTCCGATTTACAATAGGAACTAAATACAATTTAAAAGCCTTCGGAAAAATCCGACTGTTCTATAGAATGGAAAAAGAGTTAAATACCTCCTACCCTAAAACAACAAATATTTTGGGAATTAAATATACTTACAGCTTAAAAAGCAAAAAGAAATGAAAGGTCCTCAATACTCAAAACAATACGCGAAACACAAATTGTCTAAGGATTTGCCAAGGAATAAAAAACAGAAGGAAATGATGAAATATTTGACAGGGCTAATTGTAATAAGTTTGGTATTCACCTCCTGTAAAAAAGAAATATTTGTAGCATATGGAGAGGGTTTGCCCGATTGGACTGTCGAAACCCATAGCAGTGAGACGCCCGATTATGGTCTTGTGTTTGAGCAGTCTCAAGTAAACAGAATCGACCTTGTTTTTAGTTCAGAAAATTGGGAGAACATGCTGGAGGACTTGGCAGAGGTGCAAGTTACTAGCGGAGGTGGAGGTGGCCCAGGTGGTGGTGGTGTTACTTTTTCAGATCAAACACCTCAGTACTTTGAATGCCAATTCTTTTTTAATGAAATGGAATGGTATCATGTAGGTGTTCGCTACAAAGGCAATTCAAGTTTAAATGCAAATAGTAATAAGTTGCCACTAAGATTTCAGTTTGATGAATTTGAAGAAACCTATCCAGCAATTACCAATCAAAGATTTTATGGGTTTAAAGAATTATCAATGGGCAGCAATTACAATGATGAGGCGGTCATGAGAGATAAAACCGCTTCAGATCTTTTTAGAGATTTTGGCGTTCCGGCAACACGAACCGCCTTTTATGAAATATGGATTGATACTGGCACAGGAACTTCTGAATATTATGGTGTTTATACGATGAATGAAGTTGTTTTTGATACCTTCTTGTCTAGTTATTTTGGAAGTAATTCGGGCAACTGTTATAAGCCAGATGGAGCGTCTTTTTCAGATGCCGGATTAACCTTGTCAGATTTTGAGTTGAAAAACAACGAATTAGCGGATAAAAGTGAAATTATAGAATTGTATGAGATTCTTCAATCATCATTGAGAGATACAGACCCAGCGCAATGGAGATCTGATTTAGAATCAGTTTTTGATGTCGATGGATTTCTAAAATACCTTGCTGTAAACAATACCATTCAAAATTGGGACACTTATGGAAACATGACCCATAATTTCTATTTATACCACGATCCTGCTGATGGATTGCTTAAATGGATCGTGTGGGATAACAATGAGGCATTTACCTCTGGTGCTGGAAATAGATCTGCTTTGTCCTTAGGGATGACAGAAGTTGGCACTGGCTGGCCTTTGATAAACTACCTAATGGATCAGTCTGAATACAAAGTGATCTATAAAAATTATTTAAGCGAATTCATAACGAGTTCTTTTGAATACAATAGAATGGAGGATATTTATTCAAGTCAAGAATCATTGTTATACAATTCGGTTTCGAATGAAATAAGTGGTTATACTTTCGTGAATGGAATAGGCAATTTTACCTCAGCAGTCAACAGCTTAAAGTCTCATTGCCAAATTAGGATTGCTGCAGTAAATGATTACGTATTTTAAGCTTAGTAGAAAGGAGCGCATCTATAAAAGGATTTACTGTGAAAAAGATATTGTTAATTAGCTTGTGGTTTCTGTTGTTTTGTTCTGTAAGCGCACAGCCAGAGCCTTGCAATCCAGATGCCATGACCTCCACTTGTTTGGATGCCTGTGTGGTTTGCGATATTAATGGTTTTACAGGCACAAATAATCTTAGCGTTCAGGGGCAAACCTTTCCGGGTTTTTGCACGACCGTATTTCACAACATGTCCTATATCGCATTTATCGCGGGAACTGAAAATCTTACTATTACTGTAACACTAAGCAATTGCACGATTAACAGAGGAGTGGAGATCGGCATTTTCGAAAGTTTGGATTGTGAGACATTTACAGCGGTCACCGATTGCAATACGGATGTCGCGCCCAATGCTACGGCTACCTTTAGCAACACGACTTCCTTGGTAGTTGGTCAACATTATTATTTGATTCTAGACGGGTCAATGGGTGATATTTGCGATTGGACTTTCAACGTGGTTAATGGCAGTACATTGGTTGGTGACTTAACAAGTTCTGGTGTTATTGCAGGGCCTGAAGAACTTTGCCCAGAATTGTCAACAAGTTACTTTACAACAGGAGAAGTGGGCGCCACTATTTTTGATTGGACCTTAAATGGGCTTGCCCAAAATATCAATACTCCTGAGATTGATATTTCTTTTCCGAGCGATGGAACTTATGAACTTTGTGTTACTGCTTCCAATGTTTGCGATGAAGCACCTCCAACTTGCACCACTGTAACTGTAGTTAGCCCAGAGATCACCAATTTAGAAGAAACGCTTTGTGCTAATGATTGCATTGAAGTAGCAGGAGAAACCGTTTGCGAGTCTGGCCTTTACGAATATGTGATTCCGCTGCCCGATGGTTGCGATAGTTTGATTTATCTTGATCTAATGGTTTTACCAGAAATAGCATCTTTTATTGATATTAATCTATGCATTGGAGAAACTTTCTCTATTGGAAATACTTCTTATTCGTCAACGGGAGTTTTTGTGGAAACCATTCCAACTACCACAGGTTGTGACAGCACCGTAACCTTAGATTTAAACATGATTGATTGTGAATTAATTGGCGCTATTGATTTTAACAGTCCAGTATGCAATGGAGATGAAAATGGATCATTGCTCATTTCTCTGCAAAACGGAATAGCTCCTTTCAATTACGAATGGAATAACATCAATGATGCGACTGTTAACGGTTCTGGCAGCAGCAATGTGTTGACAGACATTTTAATTGAAAACATCCCTGCGGGTATTTATGAGATAAATATCATAGATAGTTTTGGAGATGACATTGTGTTTATTCAGGAGGTGATTGATCCTGCGGTTTTGACTGCAAATATCGATGCAGTTGATTATAATGGATTTAACCTTACTTGTAATAATGCCAGCGATGGAACAGTTACCGTTGCTGGAAATGGTGGTGTCTCTCCCTATTCTTTTATGTGGAATAACAATGATACGCTGGCCAGCATCTCCAACTTATCTGCTGGGTTTTATGAGGTAGAACTAACAGATGCCAATGGATGTTCAGTCATAACAAACATCACTTTAACAGAACCAGAAGTGTTAGAATTTGAGGCAGATTACATCGATCCAAATTGTGATGGATTAGAGACAGGCATCATTCAACTGAATTCTATTTCAGGAGGAACACTCCCCTACTCATTTGCTTTGAATAACGATCCGTATTCCTCCTCAGACATTTTTCAAGATCTTGGATCAGGAGAATATTACTTTTCTGTATCAGATATCAATGGATGTTTTAAGGACACCAGCGCCACTTTATACGCTCCTGACATTCCAATACTTTTCATTATGGAAGATCAGGAAATAGATTTGGGTTGCAATGTATTGATTGCTGCCGAAACCAATAACACCTCCCTGATTGATATCAGTTGGACCAATTTTGCTAATTCTTTAGAATGCGATAGCTGTTTAGAAACCTATGCTTCGCCCGTCAATGACACAGAATATATTTTAACACTCACCTCTATTGACAATTGTTCCACCAGTGATTCCATCTTCGTAAAAGTCAACAAAAGACGAGATGTCTACATTCCAAATGCCTTCTCTCCGAATGGTGATGGCATTAACGATTACTTTTCCATCAATGCGAACAAGTCGGTTTCCATCATCCAAACCTTCAGAGTATATAACAGATGGGGCCAAGTATTGTATAAGGCAGTAGACTTTACACCAAATCAAATGTCATCAGGATGGGATGGATACTTTAAAGGAGAGGCAATGAATATTGGCGTTTATATCTGGATGGCGGAGGTGGAGTATTTGGATGGAGTTGTGGAAGTTTTGAGTGGAAATGTAACGGTTGTAAAATAAAAATAAAATTCAATACTAACATATACTGGCGCTTATTTTTATGCTTTGCAAGCCACATTCAATTGCAATCCGGTTTACTCCAATCACGCCATATCCCCTGTCTTGTCTCAACCAACCAAAGTTTCTTGTCTATCATTTAGTTGATTTGTTCAATGAGTAATGTCCATCTTCCCTCCTAGCGGTCATTGAGAACATCTCCGTATACATCGATAAAATGAACCGCTATGTTGAATATATTTTGAAGACGATTCAAACTCTTGCATATTGGGTTTATAAACAAAAAGAAAGGGCTAAAGAAAGGGCTATGAATTTGCAACAAACAATCATCTTCCTAAATTTCATACAACTATAAACTTAAAAATATTTTATCGAAAAAAAAATTACGCCACAGGACGAAATGGAATTTATCCATCAGGTCCTTTTATTCTATCATCAAAAATTCTATCATCAAAATTAAATTTTTATGCAAAGCAAGAATTTAAAATCCATCATTGGTCTGGCGTTAATGAGTTTATTTTTATTTGTTTTTGTTTCAAATGAAGCCAATGCTCAGAGAGACAATCAAAGACATAAAAACGGTAAAAAAGGAAAAGTAGAAACGCCCATCAAGCATTACAGTAAGCAACCAAGAAGGGGCGCACAAATAACACAGTTGCCTCGAAAAACCGTTGTTGTCAATTACCGAAATTCGAACTACCACTATCGAAATGGCATTTTTTATCGCCCTGTTCAAAACAGTTTTATTGTGGCAACTCCACCTATTGGAATTCGAGTAGATATTTTACCGCCTAATCCACTGAGGATGAGCATTAGGGGTTTCGATTATTTTTATTACTACGGAACCTTTTATGCTTCAATACCCAGGGGTGGATTTGAAGTAGTTAGTCCGCCTGTAGGAGCAATCGTAGATGCTTTGCCTAACGGCTATCAAGTATTTGAACTGGAAGGCAGGGTCTATTACCGCTTGGATGAAACCTACTACAAAGCCGTTGTAGAAGCCAATGGAAATGTGGTTTATCAAGTCGTTCGGGTTTAAATGAATCCAAAATGAGGAATCTATATTTCATCCTCAATAATTCTTTTGAAATCAATCAACCAATCAATCACTTTTATAAATTAGAAACAATGAAATTATCAATTAAAATTTTAGCCATCATCGCTTTGTTGTTAACTTTCAGTTTTGCTGCAAATGCACAGCGAGGAGACCGTCAAGCACCTGAACCAGAAGAAATGGCAGAAAGACAAACTGCTGGCATGGTTGAGCATTTATCACTCGATGAAAATCAGGCGGTTCAAGTTGCAGCAATTAACTTGACTTACGCCAATAAAATGAAGGAGGCGCACGAAAACAATGAAGGCGATAGAGAAGCCATGAAAGAAATAAGAGCGACCATCGATGCAGAAAAAGCAGCAGAACTAAAACTTCTTTTAACAGAAGAACAATTTACAGCTTTTGAGAAAATGCTGGCTGAGAAAGGGAATGAAAGAAAAGGCAAGGGACCTCGTGGAGGCCGAAATTAAAATTACAGATTAAACTTTTAAACTAGACTTTTAAATTATTTTTTTGAAATCTGCGGTTGGCATTTATTTGCCAACCGCTTTTTTATTATGAAATTTCACTCATAGTTACGAAGGAAAGTCTATCCGTAAAAGCAAAATGCCCCTCATATACTTTTGTTAGCAATAGTTTTTTATTCTCCTATAGAAGTGAACAACATGGTCCAATTGGTTTCCCATTCATTTTTTATTTCATCATAATACGCTTGTTCCCATTTTGCAGTATCCACAGAGGTCTTTTTCCATTTAAATCTCAATTTAACTTCTTTATTGTTATAGATTTCTTTACCAAAAAATTCTCCAGTCCCATTTTTAAATTCACCTACGACCTGTTCTTTTAATCCAATTGCTGGATTAGCGGTATCTGCCCAATAAATAGTCCACTTATTTGATTCTGGGTTTAGCATTCGAATACTAAGTCCAATAAACTCTTCTCCAAAATAGGAGGATTTCATTTCGTCCATTAACCCTAATCCGTTTAATATACTCTTTGTTTCCATTTCCGCTTGGAATTCAATCCATTCATTACAGTTCTTTAAACGTTCTTTCAATCTTCTATTTAGAACTGACCATCTTCCGATAAGGAAATTGAAATTTTGAACCTCTATCATTGCTTAATTTTTAGGTTTTTACAAATTTAGGAGAAGTTGATTTTTTTTTGCTTCTTTTTTGCCTCTTTTTTGTTTTCTAATTACTGCCAAAGAAAGTAAAAACGTCGATTGCTGATTAGGATGAAATCGGAAAGTTATTCTTTACTGCCCCCAAAGCTGCTAATTATTAATGCAAAGTTGGATTTAAAACCCACGCACTTTTTTATTCTTCGGATGTTTAACTGAAAAACTAAATTGTAATTTTCGAATTTCACCAGGTTTCAGATCCAATTTCCATAAAATTCGACCATATTCTGCACTAAATTCTGCACCTTTGGCATTGATGAATTCAATCTCTATTTCCTCATTGTTACTCAAAGGAATTTGATCCATTATCTCGATTGTTATGGTTTTGGATTTATTGTTTTTGACCAGGATTTCATATTCTTTGATTTTGGTTTGTTTACCAGCCAAGAATTTCTTCTCGCCATCTGTTTCCAAAGGATAGCGTTTAATGCTTACTTGTTCATCAATGCCCAATGATAGTAATAAGGTTTCAGAAAGCATTTTAGGATTGATACTCGTAGTCCCAACATAAGTTCCTTCAGCATATAAATTTGCTCGTCCTGCCAGCAAATTCAGCTTTTCAAAATCTTTGACTTCTGCCAAGAGATAAGAATTATAGTTTAGTTTGGGAACTGTGTGATAAATATATTCCGCTTCTATGGTTTCTTCTTTTAAGGGGATTCTGTGATATTTATTGTCCGCTGGAATGCTGTGTTTAAAATCCAATTCGAAGGAGAGATTTATATTGTTTTCCTCGATGCTAACGACATTTTGGGCTGGTAATTTTCCATTTTGATTATATTCCCCAGGAATGACCCCGGCCTCGCCTTGTCTTCCACCTATGGCAGAATTATAATCCCTATTAGTATTAGTCCTGTTATTGTACTGTTGTTGAAGATAGTCTCCTTCATTCGTTTGATCAAAGTCCACATACCAAGGATTCATAATAGGACGATTGTTATTGATCGTTGGGTTGGCAGTTGAAACAGTCAAGTTTATGTCCTCCCAATCAACAGAGGTATTTTGTAGGATTTGGGCCTTATAAACAATTTCCAAAGGACTTTCTACATCCTGTGTTTTGATGTCATAAGAAGGAATCCATTGGGCATTATTAACGGTGTAGCTAAATTTAAGATTAAGAGAAGTCGCTCGCTCGGAATCTATTTGTACCACATAACGCCTTAGAACACTTTGCTTTTTGAATCCTCTGTTTTTGACAAGTTCTTGAAAGTCTTCATTAAGGGTTTTTCTTTCATTCGTAATCTTTTTGCTTTGATCTTCCAGAGACTGTAGTTGCCGTGTAATTTCAAGGAATTTTTTATGAACAAAATCATAGCCTTGTTCGGTGTTTATTTGTGCAGTGGTGATGTTCGTTAATATTTGATGGTTCTTGAGTTTCTCTTTCTCTAATCGCAGAATTTCAGTTTCTTGTTGAACTAATTGATGCTCCTTTTCCAGTGTTTGGTATTTCAAATCTTTGGCTTCAAATTCTGCTTTTAATGCTTCTGGTGGCCATGCTTGCTGAGAATTTTCTAATTGAATATCCAAAATCAATACCTCTTTGTCACTCTTAAATTGAAAACTTTCTTGAAGCAAATGAGGAGATAGACCGTCCAAAATTAGAGTGCTTTTTCCTTTCGGAATAGAGGCGGTCCCTTCTCTAAAAATTTGAGCGCCTCGTAAAAAGACCACCACTTCTTCAATTTTAGAAGCAACAATGATTTCGTTTTTCTGTTCCAATTGTGCTTGACCATTGTTTGGAATAAAGAAGAGAGAAAGACTGATAAAAAGCAAATAGAATTTTGTCATGATAAATGAATTTTGTTGATAATGACTTTGAATATTTGACAGAATTGTGATTGAGAGATACATATTTTATCAAAGAATGATGACTTTTTAGTGGAGCTTGTATCGCCTACTACAATTTGTTTCTGCTTATTTTAAACAGCAACAACTCTATATATTTTTCCATATATTTTTCCATATATTTTTCAACCAAGACCCTCAATCTTCTTCAATTTAATTGCAAAATTCATTTATTTATTGACCATAAATGTGAACTTAACTTAGGGTAAATGAAAGAAAAGTTATGATCACCAAATTTTACTTTAGACCATAAGGAACAATTTCACTCACAATCAATTTTCAATATTTCATGAACATACAGATCTGGACAACCCGTGGTTTCCAATTCAATTCTTACTGCAAATACTTCATTGTCACTATTTACAATAGCAATAATCCCTTCCTTTTTTTCTTGTCCTAAGGCTCCTGTAATTATTCGAGGCGAAAAATAATTAGGTGATTGCAAATAACCATTTCCATTGATGTCATAAATTTTTAGTGTTTGATTGGAACTTTCCTCTGTAGGAAGATTATTGAATTCGTTTTCATTAACCAAGGTTGGTACTTTTATCGTATCAGTACTAATATAATTATCTTGGCTTGTACAATTATAACTATCGTAACGGGTATATGAAATATTAACCAATGTATCTTGACAAACAAATACTGCTGTATCATTGGCTATAATTGACCAGCTGCTATTCAATGCCCTTATCGTTATACTGCAATCACCTCCCATTGAAGTAAGCGATTTATGACTTCTAAAAATCAAATCACTTGTGTTGTTATTGTCTAAATCCAATTCATAAGCTACACTAAAATTAGGACCATCTAAATCCGTTGAGATGGTGTCATTTAATTGCAATGGATATGAATCGCAACTAGCCACTGATTTTTCGCAAGCTGATAACCCAATTAGAATTCCCGATACAATTAAGACAACTAGAATATTTTTCATGAAATATTTTTTAAAAAAACTACACCTAAGGTATAAATATAAGCGAATTTTATGACAAGAAATATTTCAACTTACAAAATTTGACATTTTACCTTCTTATGGAAAATTCAATTGCCACGAAATACCAAATTGGTCAATTACCCAAGCAAACTTTTGACTGAAACCATAGTTGTTCAATGGCATTGTTACATTGCCGTTTTCAGATAATTTTGAAAAATAGCCTGTCACGTTCGCTTTCATTTTCACAATCGGTGGTTTATTTTATGGAGAATAGAATTGGGCTTGCAATTTGATGAAATATGAAATAATTGTTATTTGAATCCTTCAGACAGAACTCATTCCATGCTGTTCAAAGCGCCTAACAATTCTGATTTCGCATGATAATTCCCGGCTCTTTCAGCGATAACCACTCCTTTTTCATAAACCGATTTTGCATTGCTTTCTTGATCTAACTTTTCATACAACTTTCCCAAATGATAATAAGTACCCACATAATCTGGGTGTTCTTCTGTCAGTTGGTTGAAATGAACCAGCGCAAGCATGTCTTTTCCCAATTTTAAATGCTCCGTTGCAATGGCATATTTGATAAACGGATCATTGGGGCTCTGCTCCAAAAAAGATAACAATTGATTAAGGCGTTTTTCACTCATGATTATTATTAAAGTACAAAGTATTTAGTGCAAAGACAGCAATTGGCAGAAACCATTCAGGCAATAATTCTACTTTATTATTTTTGGCATTTCTCATTTAGTTTTTATTCCATTCATAAAAGTTAGCGGCCTGATTTAATTTGAATCCAGTTTTAGGATACAAATTATTTCCAATCAAATTAGATTTTCCAGTTTCTAAAAACATTCCACAGGCTTCAGAATCTTCTACCAATTTTTTAGCTCTGTCAATTAGCTTAACAGAGATTTGATTTCCTCGAAATTCTTGGTTGACAAATAGGTCATTTAACAACCATAACTTTTGCATTTTTGTAGAGGAGAATAATGGATACAATTGAACAAAGCCGGCCAGCTTTCCATCTGCTGTTTCACAAACATAGATTTCAGAATCTTCATTTTTTAATCGTTCAGCAAGGAAACCCTTAGCGCCTTGAATATCCGAGTCTTTTTTATAAAACACTCGATACTGGTCAAACAATTCGGCCAATTGTTCCAAATCTGTAATGGTCGTCTTTCGTATTTTCATGTTTATATTCTAAAAAGCACAGTTTTCTGGAAGGGGAGACATTGTTTCTAATTCCATCGCAAAATCTGTATCAATTATGTCTTGATTTAGTTCTTGGCCAATTGTTCCACTGTACACCAATGTTCCATATCCTAAGTTATTCATATGTGCTCTGACGTAAATAGAATCATTTGGACCAATATTTACAGGGCCACCACTTCTTGTGAAGGGTTGTTCGTCAATATGACTATGACCCAAAATTCTGCGATAAATTAAAACACCGTCTGGTGTAAAAACCTCCCACCAATCGGCATATTGATCACATCCTGTGTCAGGACTTTCAATGGTAACACTCAGCGTATAATTGTTTGCTTGTCCAGTACAACTAACAGCTGTGACCGCGGCTTGTGCGTCGTTGATGGTATGCAGTAAATCCACATTGGATTGTGAAGAATTGCAAGCTATAAACAGGCCAACCAAAACAAGGCACAAGCCTATTACTTTGCTTATTGGTTTGACTATGGGTTTGATTAAGAGCCTAATGAACCTGTATTGTTTTTGAGATTGGCGCTTTTTCATGTTTACAATATTTGTTTGATTTTGAAGTACAAATGCCAATACTTCATTCCATTTGAAAAGGAGCAAGAGGTTTCGGAACAAAAAAGAATCGACTTATAATGATCAACTTATAATAATCAACTTATAATAGAAAACCTCTAATAGAAAACCTAAAATCACAGAAGATTATACCAGAACTTAACTGTTTTTTTAGGTCCTATCATCGGGAGCCGAAGCAAAGCCAAGTGACTGGGCTACTAAATATATATTTTATTTTATAAAACAAAGAATGCATTTCACGAAAGAAATTTCAAATAATAGCGGTTTCGCGGCATTTTAGGACGAATAAATTCCTAAATTTGCCCCATATTTAAAGCATTTAATCTAAAACAAAGAAACTTTTATTTTTGTTATCTATGTGATAACTAGAGAATGTTTTTCATACAAACACACTGAAATTTAACACAAAAATCTAGCATCCGTCCAACGCTTCGGTAAAGTCTAGTAAAATAATTAAAATAAAATAATGAGCAACGCCTATTTTAATGTCCCTTACCCAGAAAATGAACCAGTCAAAATGTATGGCCCCGGTTCAGAAGAAAGAGAACTGATTCAACAAGCTATAAAGCAAGCAAAAAGCAAAGAGCTTAGTTTACCTATGGTTATTGGAGGAAAAAAAGTCAAAACGAAAGATTTAAGACCAATGCACCCTCCGCATGAATTGGATCATTTGCTAGGTCATTACCACTATGGAGATGCCAGTCATGTAAAAAAAGCCATCGATGCGGCTTTAAAAGCTAAAAAAGACTGGGAAAACCTGGCTTGGGAACAAAGAGCGGCTATTTTTATGAAAGCCGCTGAATTGCTGGCCAGCGACGAATGGCGTTACAAATTGAATGCGGCTACTATGTTGGGCCAATCAAAAAATGCCTTTCAAGCAGAAATAGATGCTGCTTGCGAATTCATTGATTTTCTGCGTTTTAACGTTTTCTTTATGACTGAAATTTATGCCAACCAACCAGATTCAAATCCTGGTATTTGGAACCGCATGGATTACCGTCCATTAGAAGGTTT
>CALBCY010000073.1 GCA_937927195.1 uncultured Chitinophagales bacterium | reverse complement strand
ACTTTGACCAACAACTCGTCCTTGCTAAACTGACTGGAAATTTCAAAAGAGGAAATGAAAAACAAAACAAAGAGAAATGAATTAATTCCTCAAGGATTGTAGCCAATGCTGGTGAAAACGTCGTTTGCTGAATGGTCAATGTGGGAACTCTAATTCTATTACCGACAAAGCCAGCATTTAAATCTGACCAGAAATGATGGCTTCCTTGCAAGTCCCTGCAAACCTTCTCAAGTCTTCTAAACGCAACAGCAAAATGACCGTTCTGTGCATTGTTGGATGCAGATTTTTCAACTTACTTGTTTTAGCAATTAAAATTACTTCCCAGAACAGCCAGGTTTGGCATCAATATCTGATTCTAATCGAATGTTACTAATCCCTATTTCAACTCCATCATCCGCTGTAATCATTAATGCTGTACTGACATTGCTCATATCAACCCCAAGATCTGCAAAGCAAGTTAGGCTAATGCGGTATTCTTGCCATTCACTCGATGCAATGTTAATATTTAGCGTTTCGGCACAAGGCGATTCTTGATCGCAGCCCATGCTAATTTTAACAGAAGCTTCTTTATCAGTAAATGATTTTGCTGAGAAAGTCAATTCCATAGAACCATTGGTTTGACGAGACATATCTGATGGTGCAATTGTACTCACTCGAAGCTGGTCATTGTCAGATTTAATCCACTTTATTCTCAAAGCATCTTCTTGTGCCTCATGGTCTGTTTTACTAAGCACTAAGCCACCAACAGTGCTTGGAAAACCAAGGACTTGTTCGCTCAAATCTCCTGTATTGATCAACAAGGACCAAGGAGCAACAGGCGCACCTTTTTGGAAAAAATTACCCGTTGAAACGACCGCAGTGTTTTCTAATCCTGAGTCTTCAGAAAGCAGCTCAACCATCGCATTGCTTTTATAATCCAAGCCATAACCAAGCTCAAACAATGTTTTTGATCCTTCAACTGATTTATCCTTTGACACCACTGCTTTCTTTGGCCAAGCAAAAGACAAACGACCAGTAAAATCATAAGACGGATCTCGTTGAAACAACAAATCAGAAATACCACCGCCTTCGCTCCCAGGCAACCATGCAGCAACAAAGGCATCTGAGCTGTTTATCTCAGGGTTGCTCCACATTGGTCGGCCTGATAGAAAAACTGACACTACAGGAATTCCATCTTTGCGGAATTTATCTAGTTTTCTTACATCAAAACCGTTTGGAACAAAGTCTAAATTTTCACAGTCCCCTTGAAACTCCGCATAGGGATCTTCTCCATATATTGCAATCACAACATCGGCGGATTCCCTTGCATCCCCATTGGCTGAAAAAATCACTTTACCACCAGATTCCTTAACAGCTTCTTGAATGCCAGCAAGTATCGACTCACTGTTTGGAAACTCCTCATTGGAATGATTGGTCCCTTGCCATGACAATGTCCAACCTCCACATGTCTTAGAAATATTATCGGCGCCATCACCAATTACCATAATTGTTTGACTGGCATCTAAAGGCAACAAACCGCCATTGTTTTTTAGTAAAACCATTGATTCACGAACGGCTTGTCTTGCAATCGCTCTGTTTTCAGGAAGCGCCAAAAGACTTTCATCTCCAGCATTTTTACGTGTACTAGGCGCACCTTTTGTAAAAATACCAGAAGCAATTTTCACTCTCAATATACGACGTACCGCATCATCCAATCGGGTCATGGGAATGGTTCCATCTTTTGCATGACGCAGGGTGCTTTCATACAAACCTTTCCAACTATCTGGAGCCATGTACATATCGATCCCAGCAATTAGTGATTGCGGACAATCGGTATTTGTGCAACCTGGAACTTGTCCATGACCATTCCAGTCTCCGACAACAAAACCGTTGAAACCCAACTGCCCCTTCAAGACATCAGTTAGCAAGTCTTTGTCGCCATGGAGCTTTCTGCCTTGCCAACTTGAAAAAGAGGCCATCACTGTTTGAACGCCTGCTGGAATTGCACTGTAATAACCAGCCGCATGAACTTCCCGCAACTCCACTTCACTAATTAACGCATCGCCTTGGTCCACACCATTTTCTGTTGCTCCGTCAGCAAGAAAGTGCTTGGCACTGGAAATAACTCGCCCATCTCCCATAAAATCATTTTCACCAAAATGACCTTGAAGACCATTTACAATGCGCCCCCCATATGATTTGACAATCTCTGGATCTTCGGAAAATCCCTCATAGCTTCTCCCCCATCGGATGTCTTGCGGAACCGCTAAGGTTGGTGCGAATGTCCAATCGTGACCAGAAACTGTGAGCTCAAATGCAGTCACCTTTGCTATTTTCTCAATCAGGTCAGGATTGTTCATAGCTCCAAGCCCAACATTGTGTGGAAAGATAATCGCTCCACTTAGATTCGCATGTCCATGCACAGCATCAATTCCCCATATACATGGAATAGCAACCTCAACGCCTTCCATGTCAATTGAAGCATTGTAAAACTTATCAGCCATTTCTATCCATGCTTTGGTGTCAGCATAGGGCAATGGCCCGGGCGCTGAATTACCACCACTCAATACTGATCCTAAGCGATATTTTTTGACTTCCTCTGGAGTGACTGATCCAATATCAGCTTGAATGACTTGACCTACTTTTTGCTCTAAACTTAATTTTAGTAAAATGTCATCTATCTGTGCTTCAATAGCTGGATCTAGTGGTAGGGGCTTGATGGGCTGCCAATCTTTATGGTTTACCAGATTCCCAGTTTTTTCTAAATCCACGATCCGCATTTTTGGGGAGCAGCTCGAAACTAAAATGGAAATAAAAATGGAAATAAAAATGGATAAAATGAATGGTGAAATGAATGGTGAAATGAAAGATGGCAAAGTCCTCATAATATGAATATTTTTTAAATTTATAACGAACAAAAATACTAAAAACTTTAAAGGAGAACCTAAATTATAAAATTAGGGACAGATATAAATCAAAGGAGAATTTCATCAAGAATGACAAACTGCCAACAATTAAAAAAAATACTCATTCCATTTATTGGCATACTTTCACAATATCCGTATTTTAAGAACATGAATTCTAGGATATTAAAATTATTTTTAATCCTTGCCCCTTTTTACTTTTTGCCGACGCAGGCAGCAGTATTCAATGTTACTTCCGCAGCAGATCAAAGCGATGCCAACCCAGGCGATGGCATTTGTTTGGATGTCTCAGGAAATTGTACTTTAAGAGCAGCCATTCAGGAATGCAATGCTTTAGGGGGGAATCATAGCATCAATTTACCGATAGGAACCTACACTTTATCAGGAGCCGCAAACGAAGATGCTTGTCAAAGTGGAGACTTGGACATAAACAGCAACATCGATTTGATTGGTACCGATACCAGGAATACCATCATCGACGCCAATTTTGTGGATCGAGTCATTCATGTTCTTTTTGGTGGTGAAATCAACATTACGCTAATTGGATTGAGCAATGGACAGATTGACCATTACAATGGCGGAGGAATCTACAATGATGGAATTTGCAACTTGGATCAAGTAAGCATAAACAATTGTGAAAGCAAGGGCAGTGACGGTTCAAGTGGTTTACTTTTAGGGGGTGGCTTGGGTGGAGCGGTCTACAACAATTCTAATTTCACAGCCAACAAAACGCTTTTTAGAGGCAACATTGCTCAAGGTGGAATCGGCCAAAACGGCGTTTCTCCAGGAGGAGGCGGCGGTGGTGGTGGTTCAGCAGGAATGGGAGGTGCCTTTTTCAACGAAACAGCTGCAAATGCAACATTTACTAACTGCACAATGGCCAATAATTCAGCGACCGGTGGAAAGGGCGGAAACGGTAGTCATCACAATTCATCAGGAACAGTAGAATCTAATGGTGGATACGGTGCTGGTAATGGGTCAGTTGGCGGTAGCATACCAGGCGGCTCAGCAACTGGCACGGCTGGATTTGGTGGTGGTGGCGGTGGTGGTGCTTCACTTTCTGGTGCGGGAAACAATGGAGGATTTGGTGGTGGCGGCGGTGCTGGTGGTGCCAATTCATGGGGTGGAGTTTCAGGTCCGTCTGGTAATGGAGGCATGTTTGGAGGAAACGGATCAAACGGTTGTTGCTCGGAATCCTCTGGCGGAGGAGGAGGAGCAGGACTAGGTGGAGCGATCTTTAACAATGAAGGCAACATTATACTTAACAGCTGCAGTGTTGGTTTCAACAATGCCATTGGTGGAGTTGGTGGATCCAGCCCTTGGGGTGGCATTGCTGGAAGTGGGCAAGGTGTAGGTGCAGGCTTGTTCAATTATTTATCAGGAAACATTTCAATTGAAAACACGGTGGTGGCAAGCAATACAAGCAGCGATGGTGACAATGATTTATATGGAAACATCAATTCCTTAGGCCACAACTTAGTTCTGGATCTTGGATCAGCAATATTAAGCCCAGTAATAGGGAGCGACCTTTTGACTCAAGATCCCTTATTTTTACCATTGGATAATCTTGGTGGATTCACAGATGTTCTGCCTTTTCAATGTGGAAGCCCTTTGGTAAATAATGGTGAAAGTGATCAGTCTTTAGACCAATTGTGTTTACCTAGACCACTCGGATCGGAAGATGAAATAGGAGCTTTTGAATCAAACGGGGGAGGAAATGGTGGAACACCAGGATTAATAACTAATTAAGTTTAAGTGCGAAGTTGAAGTTGAATTAAAGTTGAAAAAAACCAGAGGTAAGCGTAAAAGTATTAAGAGTTTAATGATCGGTTTGAATCTTAGAATAAAATAAAAACCAAATGCTAAAAGCTAAGAGCCAAAAGCCAGCAACCAACAGCTTCTCCGCTACCGGCTAAACCAAGAATTCGAACAAATCTCCATTCTCATTTAGATATTGATAATTGACATCACTTTGGTCCATTCTCTCTAACAATAATTTAAGCTCTTCCCTTTTAGAAATTTCAATTCCCAAGACAACTGGTCCAGAAATCCTGCTGCTTTTTTTCTTGTATTCAAAATAACAAATATCATCTGTTGGTCCCAAAACGTTTATCAAGAATTCTTTTAGGGCTCCTGCTCTTTGCGGAAGGCGAATAATAAAATAATGCTTCAATCCCTCAAACAACATAGATCGCTCCTTGATCTCTGCCATTCGTGTAATGTCGTTGTTGCCACCACTGATGATACAACAAATATTTTTCCCTTTTATTTCATCTCGAAAATCATCCAAAGCAGCAAGGCTCAAGGCTCCCGCTGGTTCGAGAACCATCGCTTCTTCGTTGTAAACTTTCAATATGGTCGAACATATTTTACCCTCAGGAACAAGATGAACCATTTCCAAAACCTGCTTGCAAATGGCAAAGGTCAACTCCCCCACCCGCTTCACTGCGGCACCATCTACAAACTTATCAATTTCTGGAAGTTCAACTGTATGCCCAACTTCTATTGCCCTTTTCATGGCAGGCGCACCAAGCGGTTCAAGGCCAATCAATTTTGTTTGTGGTGAAATTTGTTTGTAGAAACTGCCTACTCCAGCAGACAATCCACCACCACCAACTGGTATGAATAAATAATCCAGATCGACCTCGGACTGTTCCCATATCTCTTGACCGACCGTTCCTTGACCTTCTATCGTTTTTAAATCGTCAAATGGATGAATAAAAGGTTTGCCATTTTCTTTACTGTCCTTGATGGCCTCATTGAAAGCATCATCAAAAGTATCTCCGATCAGTATGATTTGAACAAATTCTTTGCCCAGCATTTCAACCTGATGAATCTTCTGTTTGGTTGTCGGAGCTGGCATATAAATTACGCCTTCAATTTTCAGCAATCGGCAAGACAAAGCAAATCCTTGAGCATGGTTTCCAGCACTCGCACATACGACTCCGTTGGCAACATCCTCACTGGACAAACTTGAAATTTTATTGTACGCTCCTCTGATTTTATAAGAACGAACCACCTGTAGGTCTTCCCGTTTCAAATAAATATTGCAGCCATATTGACTAGAAAGATTCTCTGAATATTGCAAAGGCGTTTCCACAGCAATGCCATGCAATCTTTTATTGGCACGCATTATATCATTGCTTGGAATCAAATCAATCTCTGTTTTTACTATGGACATGATTTTTTGTTATTACTCGCTTTTGTTCTCACCAAATTTTCCAGCTTCTAAACTTTTATAGCTCATTGGACAGGCCATCCCAAATATTGAATTCATCACGGCACCTCATTCCCTTCTGCAGCCTCCCAAAGCTCAAACCATTCTTCGTCGCTTAGCTCTACATTTGTAGCTTTAAGGGCATTTTTTAATCGATCAATCTTTGTTGTTCCCAATACTGGTAAAATGCCAGATGGATGTTTCATCAACCAAGCCAACAATAATTGGTCAAGACCGACGGAATGTTTCTCTGCCAATTCTTGCCCTTTTGTTTTCAAGCGTGAAATGTTTGCTTCCTCTGTTTCAGCAAATATTTTACCAGCACCCAAAGGCGACCAAGCCATTGGTTTTATACCATGCTTCAAACAAGTATCGAGCGAACCATCTAAAAAGGGTGTTCTATGCAATACCGATGCTTCAATTTGATTGCTGACCAAAGGAGTGTATTGATTGAGCATTTCAAATTGACTTGGCGTGAAATTAGAAACACCGAAATAGTTGACTTTACCACTGATTTTCAGCTTATCAAAAGCCTTTGCTATTTCTGCAGGATTCATCAAAGGACTAGGCCTGTGGATCAACAGTAAATCGATGTAGTCTGTACCTAAATTTTCCAGACTCTTGTTAACCGACCATTCAATGTGCTTGGCCGAGGTATCATAAGATTTAATTTTATGATTGGGTCTGTTTTCATGTGTCAGTTTTATCCCGCATTTGCTAATGATCTCCATCTTTGATCTAAGCTCTGGATTGTTTTTTAGAACAGTCCCAAAAGAAGCTTCATTTGTATAATGCCCATAAATATCGGCATGATCGAAGGTCGTGATTCCCATTTCAATACAGGCCTCAATTATTTCTTGCTGCTGACTGCTGTCAAAATTGGCACCCCATGGCCCCCAATTCATAACTCCCGCAATAATCCTGGAAAATTCAGGGCCCTTTTTTGAAATTTTTACTTTCATAAACTTTTTAAATCCCAGAAATTTATTGGTATTATACAAATCACAGCTTTCCTTTGATCACAAGACCAAAAGAAAGCTGATTGTTGATTTGAATTAAAATATCTATATTTTATTGCTGAATGTTTTAGTTACTAGGACGCAATTTTCTTACCTGCGCTCCAGTTTGCCACATTTCAGAATCATTTATTACCTTAAGTTCTTCATTCAGTTTGGCTCTGTAATCAGGTTGGCTGTTGGCTTCGATTACGACCTTCGCCTCTCTACCCGAAGCAACATCATCATACAATTGCTCGAAAACAGGATTTACAGCATCTCTAAATTTGTCCTTCCAATCCAAAGCTCCTCTTTGCGCTGTGGTTGAACAATTTGCATACATCCAGTCCATCCCATTTTCCGAAACCAGTCTAATCAAACTTTCAGTTAACTCTTCTACAGTTTCATTGAAAGCCTCCGATGGTGAGTGTCCGTTCTTTCTTAAAACATTGTATTGTGATTCCATAACTCCAGCAAGTGCGCCCATTAAAATACCACGCTCTCCAGTCAAATCAGAAAATACTTCCTTCTTAAAAGTGGTCTCAAATAAGTATCCTGACCCAACGCCAATTCCCAAAGCGACAACCTTTTCTCTGGCTTTTCCACTAGCATCTTGATCAATGGCAAAACTAGAATTCAGTCCTCTTCCGGCCACAAACAATCTTCTAAGACTGGTTCCTGATCCTTTTGGAGCAACCAAAATAACATCAACATTGTCTGGTGGAATAATATTGGTATGTTCTTTATAAGTAATTCCAAAGCCATGTGAGAAATACAAAGTTTTACCTTCTGTCAAATGACTTTTTACCGTAGGCCACAAAGCTATCTGACCTGCATCTGAAAGGAGGTATTGTAAAATAGTTCCACGTTTACAGGCCTCCTCCAATTCAAACAAGGTTTCCCCTTCAACCCAACCGTCATCCAACGCTTTTTGCCAAGTTGGAGAATTCTTTCTTTGACCAACGATAACATTAAAGCCATTGTCTTTCAAATTAAGTGCTTGTCCAGGACCTTGAACGCCATAACCCAAGACTGCAATGGTTTCATTTTTTAAAGTTTCTCTTGCTTTGTCGAGAGGAAATTCTTCACGTGTAACCACTTGTTCTTCTACTCCGCCAAAATTAATAGTTGCCATAATTATTTTTATTTTACTTTTTATGTATGTTATTTCTTAGTTAGTTCTTTACTTCTTTAAACTGAACCTTCTCTTGGTCCAAAATTTTCTCTAAAAATTTATTGACCTTGGTCATCGGCTTGTTACTCAAAGCCACTCTTCCAGTTCTGCTAAATCCGAAAACGCCAAAGGGTTTAAGTTTCTCAAACAACTCTTGTGTTCTTGCTTGGTGGCCTGTTTTTTCGATTATCGTATAATCTTTCCCTATAAATAGAATTCTGGCATTGTATTCACGTACCAGATTTTCAATTTGATTGCTTTCAGATATAACCTTGGTAGACACTTTGTACAAAGCCAATTCTTGGTATACTAAATCTTCGTCTTCATATACAATAACTCTGTATACCTCTACTATATTTTCCAAAGCCTTTGCAACACTTTGAACTATTTTTTCTGTTGTTTCCAAAACCACAGTAAATCTGTAGATACTTTCATACTCTGTAGGCGAAGCTGAAAAACTATCAATATTTAATTTACGTTTTGTAAAAACCGTGACAACCCTCTGCATCAAACCAACAATGTTATCTGTTAATATGGAAAGGGTAAAAATCTTCTTTTCACTCATTTTTTCTATTTTAAATATATTAGCTATTCAATTACTTTAAACGAATTTCATCTACAGCACATCCACTTGGAATCATAGGAAAAACATTGGACTCCTTTTCACAAACTACTTCCAGTAAAAAAGAATCGTCATGTTTCAACATTGTTTTAATCGCATCATCAAGATTTTCTCTTTCAGTTACCTTTAGTGCTTCAATCCCAAATCCTTCTGAAATTTTAATAAAATCAGGATTTTTTAATTCTGTAAATGAATATCTTTTATCGAAAAACAATTGCTGCCATTGGCGAACCATTCCCAAAAAGTTGTTGTTTAAGATTACAATTTTCACGTCTAGTCCCGACTGCCAAATCGTCCCCAATTCTTGCAAAGTCATTTGAAAGCCTCCATCACCGATAATTGCTATAACATCCCTTTTATTCTTTTCTGCCATTTTAGCTCCAAATGCAGCAGGCAAGCAAAAACCCATTGTTCCAAGACCACCTGAAGTGATCCATGCATCAGTTGTTTCGTATGCATAGTATCTAGCTCCTATCATTTGATGCTGGCCCACATCTGTTACTATTATTGCTTTTCCTTTGGTTTGTTCTGAAATCCTTCTCATCACCTCAGCCATCTGAATTTTACCATCTTCAGGATAAATATCATTCTTGATAACGACCTCATATTCTTCTTTGTCACAAGCATGAAACTCACTAATCCATTTAGGGTAGGTTTTCTTTTTTAGCTTAGGTGTCAAGGCCTTAAGAACAGCTTTGGCATCGCCCAATAAAGGAACATGGGCATAAACATTTTTATTTATTTCAGCAGGATCAATTTCAATATGAATAACCTTGGCTTGTTTAGCGTACCGGCTTAAATCTCCCGTTACCCGATCATCAAAACGCATTCCCAAAGCGATTAGAACATCGCATTCGTTTGTTTTAATATTTGGACCATAATTGCCATGCATTCCTAGCATTCCCATATTTAGCGGATGGCTGGAAGGCAATGCCGATAAGCCCATCAGAGTCATTCCACAAGGAATGCCCGACTTCTTAAGCATGGCCAACAATTCTTTTTGAGCCTTTGAAATTAACACACCATGTCCCACCAATAGAAATGGCTTCTTTGCTTTATTAATCAACTTAGCAGCATCTTCTATACATTGCTTATCAACCTTAGGAACAGGATGGTAAGAACGAATTTTTGTACATTTTTTATATTTGAAATCAAATGTGTCTATCTGTGCATCTTTGGTAATATCAACTACGACCGGACCTGGTCTTCCGCTGTTGGCTATGTAAAAAGCCTTGGCAATAACTTCAGGTATTTCACTCGCTTTGGTCACCTGATAATTCCACTTGGTAACAGGCATTGTAACTCCAATAACATCTGTTTCCTGAAATGCATCAGTCCCCAACAAATAACTTGGAACCTGACCAGTTATGCAAACCATTGGTGTCGAATCGATTTTCGCATCCGCAATTCCAGTAATTAGATTCGTCGCTCCAGGACCCGAAGTTGCAATACAAACAGAAGCTTTATTCGTAATTCTCGAATAACCTTGTGCGGCATGAGTTGCCCCTTGTTCATGACGAACCAGAATATGTTCAATGTGCTCTTGATATCTGTACAGTTCATCATAAACTGGCATAATTGCTCCACCCGGATAACCAAAAATAGTATCAATTCCTTCTGCAAGGAGTGACAAGACGACAGCTTCTGCGCCAGTTATATTTTTACGTTTTATCGCAGGCTTCTTTAAGCCTTTAATTTTCTCTTTCTGTTTGGTTTTTTTTATCGAAGTTGATGCCATAATTTTTATCTTATTTTAATCAATGTATTTATTCCTCATCTGTCACACAGCCTTTTGAAGCCGAAGAAACACATTTGCTGTATTTGTATAAAATTCCTTTATTGTATTTTAGCGGCTTAGATTCCCAATTCCTTTTTCTTTCTTCTATTTCTTCTTTTGAAATATCAGCAGACAAAACGTTGTTAACTGCGTCTATCAAAATATTATCTCCATCTTTCAATAGGCCGATCAAGCCTCCAGTTTGTGCTTCTGGACTAATGTGTCCGACTACAAAACCATGGGTTCCACCTGAAAATCTGCCATCGGTAATCAAGGCAACTTTGTCTCCCAGACCTGCACCCATTATGGCGCTTGTTGGTTTGAGCATTTCTGGCATTCCTGGCCCACCTTTGGGTCCAATGTACCTGATTACTATAACGTCGCCAGGCTTAATTTTATCAGACAGAATTGCAGTATTGGCCTCTTTTTCACTGTCAAAAACCTTTGCTGTTCCTTCAAATCTTTCCCCTTCTTTTCCTGTAATTTTAGCTATTGATCCTTCTTCTGCCAAGTTTCCATATAAAACCTGAATGTGTCCAGATGTTTTTAAAGGATTGCTGGTTGGATAAATTACTTTTTGCCCATCGCTTAAAGCTGGAACCAGATCAAGGTTTTCCTTTATCGTTTTCCCTGTAACAGTTAAGCAAGAACCATCAATAATTCCTTCTGCCAACAACATTTTCATCACAGCGGGTACGCCCCCAACTTCATGCAAGTCTTCCATCAGGTATTTCCCACTTGGCTTTAAATCTGCCAACAAAGGAGTTTCATCACTAATACGTTGAAAATCGTCAATGGTTAAATCTATGGAAACAGATTTAGCAATTGCAATCATGTGCAAAACGGCATTGGTAGAACCACCTAAAACAGTAATGACTTTGAGTGCATTTAAGAAAGCTTCTTTTGTCATTATGTCTCTCGGACAAATGTTCTTTTTGAGTAAGTTTTTGATTGCAATGCCCAGATCAAAACATTCCGCTTTTTTGTCAGAACTCATTGCTGGGTTTGAAGCACTGTAAGGCAGGCTCATTCCCATTGCTTCAATCGCCGAAGACATAGTGTTGGCAGTATACATTCCTCCGCAAGCACCAGCACCCGGACAAGCGTTTTTAATGACCCCTTTAAAAGTTTCATCATTAATGGTTCCAGCAAACTTTTCGCCAAGGGCTTCGAATGCAGAAACGATGTTTAATTTTTTATCCTTATATTTTCCAGAAGCAATCGTTCCACCGTATACCAAAATAGATGGTCGATTTAAACGACCCATCGCGATCATTGCACCTGGCATATTTTTATCACAGCCAACCACAGAAATGATCGCGTCATACCATTGTGCAGATGCCACCGTTTCAATAGAATCAGCAATGATGTCTCTTGATGGTAGAGAAAACCTCATCCCATCTGTGCCCATGCTTATTCCATCACTTACACCTATGGTATGAAATATTAATCCAATCAGCTCTCTGTGTTCCACCCCTTCTTTTACCAACTGAGCAAGACTGTTTAAATGCATATTGCAAGTATTCCCTTCATAGCCGGTACTGACAATGCCAACTTGGGCTTTTTTCAAATCTTCTTCTGTCAAACCAATCCCATAGAGCATGGCTTGTGCAGCAGGTTGTGTTTCATCCTGCGTAATCGTTTTACTGTATCTGTTTAATTCCAATTTGTTGTTGTTCTTTGCTTAAAAAAAGGCTTGATTATATAACAATTATATAACGATTATATAACTGTTGATTCATGATACTCTTGATCCCGGACCATTTGCTGATATTTGCAGGAGATTTCATAACTCAGGCTGTCTTCCCAAACCATTTTCATTTTGTAATTATCAATTCTTTTTATTCCAGCAACTTCTGCTGCCGTTCCAGTAAAAAAGGCTGCATCAGCAAATTCCAGATCCGCTGGTTTTATGTCCTTTTCTTCTACGTTTATATTTGAAAGTGCAGCCAGATCTAAAATTGTGGCTCTTGTAATACCTGGGAAAATATTGTCGCTCTTTGGTGTGTAGATTATACCATCTTTTTCATAAAAGAAATTTCCAGCAGCTCCTTGCGCAATAAAGCCTTTATAGTCGAGTAAAAGTGCTGCTTGATAACCATTCTTTTCCGCTTCTTTTGTTGCTAAGCTTGAATTGACATAATGACCAACAATTTTGGCATCGATGATGGTGGTTTTGGGACTTGGTTTTTCAAAGGATGAAATTTTCACATCTAATAACTCTTCTCCTAAAAGACCACCCCACTGCCAGCAAGCAATAAAGATATTGCCTTTCGGCTTTCTTCTGAAAGACATATCAGGATCTGAAAAAACAAGTGGCCTGATATAAGCATTTTCTAGTCGATTTTTCTTTAGCAATTGATAAGTAGCTTGAATCAACTCCTCCTTACTTTTTCTGATCTCTATGCCGATTTTTGCAGCGGAATACAAAAGTCTGTCGAAATGTTGCTCGGCTTTGAAAACTTCCGGTCCCATTTGCGTTTTATAAGATCTTATTCCCTCAAAAACGCCAATTCCATAATGGAGTGTTTGAGAATACAAATCAGCCCTAGCATCTTCAGCCTTGATAAATTGGCCGTTTAAATAGGCGACAGTATTAGAATCATAGTACATTTTCTCGGTATGTTTAGGACAAAAAAAAACCGCTCTTAAAATAATAAGAACGGTAATATAATTTCACTTTAATAATAACCCTTCTATTGCTCAGATAATAATTATCACGACACTAATAATAATACTGACAATAATAATGGATTTCATAATTTACTTAATTTTATCAAAAATATACGGGATGGACTACAAAGCCAAACAATCTTGTCTTTTTTTTTGTTTTTTTTTGAAATTATTTAGCCTTTCAGCGCTAATAACACTTTTTTATCAAAAATTTCGTCTATTTTATTAAACGGATCAGAATCAAACTCTGAATGGATATCAAAAACCAAGGAGCAAATCGGGCAACTGATAATGTGGTTTTCGATTTTGTAATTTTGAGATTTCGGCAAAAGCTTTTCTCTGTAAAGCAACATCTTTTTTGAACTTGGGCAAGTCTCTGATTTCAGAAAGCTTTCGAAGACTTCAGACAGTTCTTTATTTTGTGACTCTTTCATTGGTTTTCACCTTTTGGTTTAAATAATAGTTTACATGCTCTTTTCCTTTGGCAAGAAAGCTCATTATTTGTTTTTCATTGAAATCGGTTTTTTGAGCCATTTGAACGATGCTTAACTTTTCAACAAAAAACATAAACGTACAAACAATCTCTGAATCTCCTTGAATACTAGAAATGGCATTGATTAAAAGGTTCGATTGAGTTTCATCATCCAATTTTGCCAATACTTTCAATAAATTGAAGTTATCAGAAGTCTCCCATTTTATTTTGTCATTCACTTTAATGAAAGATCTTTCAATTTGGGTTCCGCTATTTTTCCGAACAGTATATTTTACTCTA
>CALBCY010000072.1 GCA_937927195.1 uncultured Chitinophagales bacterium | reverse complement strand
ACAAATTACCACAATGATGAATAGAAATTTATTTTCTAAAGAGTTCAAGCGAAATCGGAAGACCTTATTGGTTTGGTCAGCCATTGTCATTGGATTTACAATCTTGGTATTGTCCCTCTTCCCATTCATGAAAAACATGGGCGATGAAATGGCAGGAATGATGAGTGAATTGCCTGAAGGAATGACCAATGCTATGGGAATAAATGCACAAACCTTCAACAGCATTCTCGGTATGTACAATACTTATTATGGAGTCTACATTATTGTATTGCTTGCAATTTATACGACTTCAACAGCAGCGACCATAATTTCCAAAGAGGAAAAAGACAAGACGGCTGAATTTCTTTTAACCAAGCCGATCTCAAGGAAAAATATCTTTGGAACAAAACTATCAACTTTATTCACCTTATCTTTTGCAGCATACATTGTGCAAACAATTACAGCCTTCATTTTTGTTTTCATCAATGGTGAAGAAAGCCTCAAATGGTCAGTTTTTGTTACAATGCATTTTCATGGCCTAATATTGATTTTGTTTTTTACTTGCATTGGCCTCTTCCTTTCAATGTTGATTGGTCCAAAGAAGAATTTTATGGGACTAGCCGTAGGAATAGTGTTTGGCTCTTATTTCCTGAATGCCATTTCAAAAGTTGCAGATTCAGTCAATTGGATTGCTTACATTTCCCCTTTTCATTACTTGGATTTTGAAGTTAATGATCCCAATTTTAGCATAAATTACCCTCAGGTCGGAATCATACTTTTCATAAGCATACTGTTGGTGATTGTCTCGTATAAAATTTATGAAAAAAAGGACATCAGTACCTAAATATTGAAATTGATATATGCTTTGGCTGCACCTAGACAAATCATGGCTTTCCATTGGTGTTATCACCAATGGTGTCTAGTAATAAAGAATTTGAAAACCATCAATCATGAAACGAAAATTTGAAAATATAATAACAAGCGAAGAAGAACTTCGCGAGATCATGGGGCATCCTAGTGAATTGGTGATAAAAAAATCGATAGATTACATCGATGAAAATTGCCAATTATTCATAGAACAATCTCCTTTCATCGTAATTTCTTCATCCGATAAAAACGGAAATTTTGATGCTTCTCCGAAAGGCGACCCACCAGGATTTGTCAAAGTCCTAGATAAAAAAACACTCGCAATTCCTGACAGATTAGGAAACCGAAGAGCCGATACATTCATGAATATTTTGCAAAACCCTAAAGTGGGGATGATTTTTCTAATTCCTGGTGTAAAAGAAACTTTAAGGATTAGTGGAGAAGCCCAAATAGTTAAGGATAAAAAAATATTAGAATTACTTGCCCATAAAAACAAACTGCCAAATTTGGCAATGATACTTCACGTAGAAGAGGCTTTTTTACATTGTGCAAAGTGTATTATAAGGTCAAAACTCTGGGCTGATATAGACAAGAATGCTGAGCAAAAGGCACCGACACTAGCCAAATCAATGGTGGATCATGGGAAATTAGATAAGACCTATAAGGAAATGGATGAAATAATTAAAAAGGATGAAGACACCCGCTTGTACTAGAATTATTGGTCAATCACAATAAGCGATCCTTCTTAATAAAAAATCAAATGCACTTTTTTATAAAATAGATACTCGAAATTGTCAAAATGGTGATCCAATCTATCGCTTTAGTTGTTACATTTGTAAGACAAGTTCTAGACAGTAGACTTTATCGAAGCGTCGACAGGACCGAAGATTTTGGATTTATCCGAGCAAAACATCGTGAATGTTTTATTCCTCTATAAACAACTGTCTAATATCTAAGAGTAAATTAAGAAAACAAACATAAAAGAATGGCAAACCTAGAATGGAAAACAGAAAAAGAATACGAGGAAATTACCTTCAAAACGCTGAATGGTGTGGCAAGAATAGCCTTCAATAGACCAGAATGCAGAAATGCGTTTACACCAAAAACAGTCGATGAGTTATGGGAGGCTTTGATCATTTGTCATGAAAGTCAAGAAATTGGAGTGGTATTACTCACGGGAGAGGGGCCTTCTCCAAAAGATGGTGGTTGGGCTTTTTGTTCCGGTGGCGATCAGCGTGTAAGGTCAACAACTGGTTATAAAGGAAAGAATGGAATCAATCGATTCAACATTCTGGATGTTCAGCGTCAAATACGTTTCATGAACAAGGTGGTCATAGCGGTGGTCCCAGGATGGGCTGTTGGCGGCGGACACAGCCTCCATGTTGTTTGCGATTTGACACTTGCCAGTAAAGAACATGCAATTTTTAAACAAACAGATGCCGATGTTGCAAGCTTTGATGGTGGCTTTGGTTCTGCCTATTTAGCACGCCAAGTCGGGCAAAAAAGAGCAAGAGAAATCTTTTTCTTAGGCGGCAATTATTCTGCTCAAGAAGCCTATGACATGGGAATGGTCAACAAAGTTGTTCCTCACGACGACCTAGAGCAGGTCGCTTACGATTGGGCTCAAGAAATTATGACCAAGAGCCCCACAGCTATTAAAATGTTGAAATTTGGCTTCAATCTAATTGATGATGGATTAGTGGGCCAACAGGTATATGCCGGAGAAGCCACGCGTTTGGCCTACGGAACAGATGAAGCGGTTGAGGGAAGAAATGCATTTCTAGAAAAAAGAGAAAGAGACTTTTCAAAATTCCCTAAGTTCCCATAGCTAGAAGCATTGTTAAAGAAGAGCTAAAGTAGCAGATTTCATGTTGACCTAAGGTGCTCACACAACAACTGTCCTTTCGACCGATAGGGAGAAAACTTTTTGGACCATGAGAAAACTTGTGAAATCCGTTCTCGCTTTTTAGAGAAAGTTCGCTCCTTGCAGTCGATTAATGGCAGATATACGGTGGACAAAAAAACTGTCCTTTTGACCGATAGGGAGAAAATTTCGCTCCTTGCAGTCGATTAAGG
Source organism: uncultured Chitinophagales bacterium (assembly GCA_937927195.1). Taxonomy (GTDB): domain Bacteria; phylum Bacteroidota; class Bacteroidia; order Chitinophagales; family UBA2359; genus JAHDGP01. The sequence goes on along the minus strand of CALBCY010000072.1, from coordinate 7,241 downwards.
GCAGATATACGGTGGACAAACAAACTGTCCTTTCGACCGATAGGGAGAAAACTTTTTGGACCATGAGAAAAGTTCCGAATTCCGTTCTCGCTTTTCAGAGAAAGATCTCCTTGCTCTTTTCCAACTGAATTATTCATTCTCTGCGAACTATTATGTCTCCATCCTGAACGTTTATGATTTAAATGATATGAACCTGGATGGAACGGTACAAGTAACCGATTATGATATTTGGTCAAAAAATAGATCAAAACTTGGACATGTTTTTCTGGCTTATTGATGTGGTATTTAAAATGAAATTTTCTATATAGTCGCTGATTCAAGCACAATGTCTTTAAAGGGTAGGGGGCAAAATTAGCTGTCCTACGATTAACTACGTCCTTTCCTAATGTCATTCCTAATGTCATTCAGCATGAAATGAATAATCATGAAATGAAAATCATGAAATGAAATGTTCAAGTCTTCTTGTCATTGTCAAGTCCAATGAATAACTTTGGTGAAATTGGATTAGAATAAGAATATTTAACAATCGAACTAAAGCTCATGGTCAGTCCATTATACAGACATGAAATACTAGATTCTAGAAATAAGGCTGCTAATCAATTCAATATTAATAAATCGTCAAGCAAGGAATTTAAATTATGCAAAACCAACACGAAAAACTATCTCAAAAATATGGTTCGCCATTGTATATCTATAATGGTGACACGATCATCAAAAAATACACAGACTTTGTCAATGCTTTTAATGTAGAGAATCTCAAGGTGCATTTTGCCGTTAAAGCTTTAAGTAACCTGTCTATTCTTCGTCTTTTTAAAGAATTAGGGGCAGGCTTAGATTGTGTTTCAATAGAAGAAGTAAACCTGGGAATTCAGGCAGGCTTCAGCCCAGAAGACATTATTTTTACGCCCAATGGTGTTTCTATAGAGGAATATAGGAAAGCCATTGAAATTGGTATAAAAATAACCATTGACAATATTTCTGTGTTAGAAAAAATTGCGCAGGAGTTTCCTGATTATCCAATTTTTATTAGGTTAAATCCGCATTTAATGGCTGGAGGGAATAGCAAGATTAGTGTCGGCCACATCGATTCCAAGTTTGGAATATCCATCCACCAATTGCCTATAGTTTTTCGTCTTATTAAAAAGTACAATATAAAGGTTGAAGGAATTCATGTGCATACAGGGTCAGATATTATTGAGCCAGATACTTTTGAAAGGGTCGCCAATCTCGTCTTATCAATAGCTGATGATTTTGAAGACATCAATTCCATAGATTTTGGAAGTGGCTTTAAAGTAAAGTACAAAGAGAACGACCAATTTACTGACATATCCAAAATCGGAGATCGCATAAGTAAAGTATTCAATGCTTATTGTAAAAAACGAAACAAGCAGTTAACACTTCGCTTCGAACCAGGTAAGTTCATGGTAAGCGAATCAGGAGAATTTCTAACAACCGTCAATGTCGTGAAGCAAACCACCGCTTGTTCTTTTGCTTTTGTCAACAGTGGTTTCAATCACTTTATTCGCCCCATGTTTTACAATTCCTACCACGAAATTGAAAATGTTTCTAACCCCAATGGGGACAAAAAAATGTACTCCATCGTTGGATACATTTGTGAGTCAGACACATTCGCCGAAGATAGAATTTTAAATGAAGTTAGAGAGAGTGATCTCTTGGTATTTAAAAATGCTGGAGCCTATTGTTTTTCAATGGCATCAAATTACAATTCAAGATTAAAGCCAGCCGAAGTATTGTTATTAAAAGGCAAAGATTTTCTTATTAGAAAACGCGATACGTTTGAAGATTTGGTGAAAAACCAGGAGCTGCCAGAAATAGTAGAGTACATTTAAGCTTACATTTAAGATAAAATTTAAGTCTAATTGCCTATTGATGTTTTAAACATGTTTGTAACAGAATTATTTTAGTTAAGACATTTTTAAAGAATTGTCCCATCTCAGGTTGTGGATTGATTCGCGGCCCTGATAGCAGTGGTATTTTCTGTGCTGAAATCAGTCTGAAGTAGGGAGCAGAGACGGCCGGTCCGACGATTCGGTGAATGATTAGTGAAGACTAGCTGCGACCATTCTGAATCTGGATTTCAGTGCAGAAAGTAGGAACGGATAGCAGGAATTGCCGCCCTTAAAAATAGACATTGGACATTAGAATTTAGATGGCTTTCCTTTGTGCTCACACAACAAATTTCCTTGGTGAATTAGAGGATGTAGAAGGGGAGAGTAGCTAAGAATATTGGTTTTTAATTTCACCAGCAAATTTGTTTCTTAAAAGAATTTGGTTTAGCGATTGGTCTGTAACAAATGAATAAAATTATTAATCTGAAATGGGAAAACCAATAACACCATTTGTGGGTTGTGACATCTTTGTTGTGAACAATGAAGAGGAAGTATTACTGATTAAACGATCAGATAACGGTCATTGGGCCATGCCTGGTGGATGCAATGATTTGGGTGAAACTCCAAAAGAGTGTGCGATAAGAGAGTGCAAAGAAGAGACAGGTTTTGATGTAAAACTGTTGAACTTGATCGGTGTCTGGAGTTCCAAATGTTACGAGTATGTCCATTACCCTTGGAAGGATAATGAGTTTATTCATTTGGTTTTTATGGGTGAAATAATAGGTGGACAAGCCACTACGTCAAGTGAATCAGAGGAGGTAAGTTGGTTCAAAGAGGATAAATTGCCCCCATTGTCTGACGGCCATGAAACGAGGATTAAATATGGATTCGAATTTTTGAAGAACAATTCAAAACCTTACTTTGAATAATCCAAGGTCTTGAATTTTATTCTGAGCTTATATTGGATCAGTTGCTAGTGGGTTTCTGACCTTCATAAACTATAATTGTTTTTTTGTGCTAGAATAGAAAATTGTGTTATCTTCAATGGTACTCTTGTCGCCATAAATTAGCATTATTTCAAGCTCCATTCTTTAAGAAATTTCCATTTTTTGCGGGTTTGAAAATATTGATCATGCGAAAAAATGTGATCAACCCAGGCTACAGAAATTTGAAATTCAATACTAAATCCTATGAATAAATTTTTAAAATTCTTGTTATCCTTCGGCCCAGGAATATTTGCCATTGGATACACCATCGGTACTGGAAGTGTCACCTCTATGATTGTGGCAGGAAACAACTTTGGGATGGATTTGCTTTGGGTACTATTTTTTAGTTGCCTTTTTACAGGCGTATTGATCTACGTATCTGGCAGCTATTATTTATTGACAGAAGAAACAGCTTTATACGCAGTTAAAAAGCACATGCCATTGGGAAAAGCTATTGCCATTGCGATTATGGTGACAGTCGGAATTGGACAATGGAATTCTTTAATCGGAATTTTAGGCATAACCTCTAACGTTATTTTTGAAATACTGGTAATCAATTTCCCCGATCTCGCGGGGCATAAATATGGAGTAGTCTTGGGTCTTGCCATATTGATCATGGGCATCTTTTATTCTCTTTTAATTAAGGGAAGCTATACAGCTTTCGAGAAAGTCTTGGCGCTCTTTGTATCGATGATGGGCTTGTCATTCATATTCACATTGTTTTTCGTTTTTCCACTTCCTACAGACATAATTAAAGGATTGATTCCAAGCATACCAGAAGTCGAAGGAGCCGGTATTTTAATTGCAGCATTTGTGGGGACCACAATGGCTTCGGCAACCTTTTTATCAAGACCATTATTTATTCAAGGGAAAGGCTGGACGAAAAAAGATTTTAAAACACAGAAATCTGATTCAATCGTTGCCGCTCTTTTAATCTTTGCAATTAGTGGAGCCATAATGGCTGTGGCCAGCGGAAGCCTTTATGGAAAAGGAACAGAGATAACCCACGTATTGGATATGTCCAAAGCTTTGGAACCGTCTGCTGGTAAATTTGCGGTTAGTATATTTTTTGTAGGAACATTAAGTGCTGGACTTTCCTCAATTTTTCCTTGTCTAATTATTGTTCCCTTAATGTTCGGAGATTACAATTCAGGTAAACTAGATGTTACATCAAAGAGATTTAGATTGATCACTGGCATTGGAAGTTTGCTTGCTTTGAGTGTCCCTCTCTTCGGCGTCAACCCAATAAAGGGGCAAATATTTACCCAAGTCGTCAATGTTTTTGCATTGCCATTGGTAATCCTTAGTTTCCTTTATTTGTGGAATCGAAAGAATGCAGGTTTACCTGAAAAACGCTGGATAACCAACATTATTATGGTCGGTGCGTTCATATTTTCTCTTATCATTATGATCAACGGTCTAATGGACATCTTTGGTTAACAAATTGTAATATGAAATCTGGCTTAGTTAAAAAAGTAATTTTCATAATTGGAGTAAGCGGCTGTGGTAAAAGCTCGGTAGGCAAATTGCTTGCCGATGAAATAGCTATTCCTTTCATTGATGCTGATGACCATCATCCCTTGTCCAACATCGAAAAAATGAGCAATGGAATCCCGCTCAATGACAGCGATCGGATGCCATGGTTGGATGACTTGAATGAAATAGCACTCAAACATCTTGATACAGGATGCGTCATTGCCTGTTCCGCCCTTAAAGAAAAATATAGAGCTCGTTTAAACAAATCTTCCCAGCCGAATTTTGCTTGGGTCTATTTGAAAGGAGACTATGAATTGATCTTCGATCGGATGTCCAAAAGGAAAGGTCATTTTATGGATGCAGAGATGCTGAAATCACAATTTGAAACGCTCGAAGAACCAGAAAATGCAATCGTCATAGACATTGCAGATTCGCTGGAGCTTATTACAAAAAGAATAAAATCACAATTAAAAATCAGCCATAAAATGAAATCGGAAATTGGGGTAATTGGAATGGGGGTAATGGGAAAGAGCTTGAGTCGCAACCTTGCTGGAAGGGGCCATAGACTGGCCATTTACAACCGTCATGTTGATGGAAAAGAAGAAAACATCGCAGTAGATTTTAAAGACGCTTTTTCCGAATTGGACCAAGCGCTTCCATTTGACGATCTGAAAGCTTTTGTCCAATCCATCGAGCGCCCACGAAAGATTATCTTGATGGTCAATGCCGGCCCTGCTGTGGATGCAGTTTTGAACGATTTAAGTGAAGTATTGCTGGCAGGAGACATTGTAATAGATGGCGGCAACTCGCATTTTGAAGAAACGAAACGCCGCATTGATGAAATGAAAAAGAAGGGCTTATTTTTTATCGGTACTGGAGTATCAGGTGGAGAAGAAGGCGCCTTAAAAGGGCCATCTATTATGCCCTCGGGAGATAAAGAAGCTTATTCCAAAGTTCAGAAATATTTGGAATCCATTGCGGCAAAAGACAGTGATCAGAGGCCTTGTTGCACTTATGTTGGCAGTGAGGGAAGCGGGCATTTTGTTAAAATGATTCACAATGGAATTGAATATGCGGAGATGCAGTTGTTAGCAGAATGTTATTCCATTCTAAAAACCCAGAATCATTCAAATGATGAAATTGCGGATGTATTTGAATCTTGGATGAGTGATTTGGGAAGTTATCTTTTAGGAATTTCAGTAGATATTTTAAGAAAAAAAGAAGGAGACGAATACGTCTTAGATAAAATTCTCGATAAAGCTGGGAATAAAGGAACAGGGAAATGGGCAACGGGGTCAATTGCTGATTCAGGAGCACCATCTACCATGATTCCCGCAGCACTTTTTGCGAGGTATTTGTCTTTCTTCAAAGAAAAGCGAGAAGCGGCTTCCAAAGTTTTTCCGACAAAGCATGATCACAGCGAACAGATTTCAATTTCTATTTTAAAAGAAGCTTATCAGTTTAGCCGGATTGTCAACCATCATCAGGGCTTTTCAATAATCGAGCGAGTATCCAATCAGAATGGTTGGAATGTTGATTTGAGTGAAATAGCGAGGATTTGGACAGAAGGATGCATCATCAAATCAGATTTCATGAAAGAATTGGTCGAATACCTAAAAACAGACAGTTCCCTTTTGGTCAATGAGCAGCTGATCCCAATCATCAAGAAAACACATTCTGCTGCGCAGACCATCGCGATGGAATGCATTAGGCGAGAGATTCACGTTCCTTGTCTATTGGAGGCAGTCAACTTTTATCACGGAATTAAAACGGCTCATTCCTCCGCAAACCTTATTCAAGCTCAGCGAGATTATTTTGGTGCCCACACCTACAAAAAGAAGAACGATCCATCTGGAAATAGTTATCACACGATTTGGTAGAAATGATACCAATCAACGAGGCTGAAATAAAATGCTAAATCATTAATGATAGACCATTGATGATCTATTTTGCCGTCTTCATATACTTCCAATTCTTAGAAAAGAAACTCCATCCAGATTGCAGCGCAAAGATTATCGAAATGATCAACATGCCATAAAGAATACAATCTATCCAAAGAGCAGCTTGTAAATTTCCATAATGTTGAAACATAAAAATGAAATAAATCACTGGCAAAGTCATAAATTGTAACATGGTTTTTACTTTGCCAGACCAACTAGCAGCCACATCCACGGGAAGTTCCTTTACTAAGAAAACAAATCGAATGACAGTTATCAAAACTTCTCTTAGAAAGATAGGAACGATCCACCAGAATGAATACATGTCCAAATCTGTGAGAGAAGAAAAAACAAAAAAGCCTCCCAGGACAATAATTTTATCGGCAATTGGGTCAATTATTTTCCCAAGTTTAGTAACCAAATTGTATTTACGGGCATACCATCCATCTAGATAATCTGTAATCCCAGCTATAGAAAAGAGAAATCCTGCTAGAACTCGACCATTAAAGTCAGTAAATGCCATCATAATAGGGACTATGATGCCTAAAATGATTCTCAATATTGTCAATTGATTTGGAATGTTCACGCTGGACGGTTGTTTCAGTCGCAAATGTAAAGAACTATAACTAAATAAAGGAATTAATCAAATTGATTAAGGAAGGCTTAAGGAATTGGCAAGTAGGACAATAAGTATGACAAGCCGTTTTTATTTTTGCTCGGAAGTCCTTTTATTAATTTTAGTAATAGACAAAACATCGCTTTTCTTTGGTCATATCGCCAAAGGTCTCAGGTTTGTACAAACCACCCTGAACCACGCAACACGAACCACGAACCACGCACCATCCGTCATCTTGGGCTTGACCCAAGATCACGTGAACCACCTGTCACAAACCACCCCGAACCACTCATCATCTTGGGCTTGACCAAGCCAGGCTGGCGCACCACTGGGCTGGCATTCCACCGGGCTGGCGCACCAGTCACGTGAACCACCT
>CALBCY010000071.1 GCA_937927195.1 uncultured Chitinophagales bacterium | reverse complement strand
TGGAATATTCGGAGTTAATGGAAGAAAACTATGTGGAGGCCAATTTTACGATTGAGTTAAATATATCGAAAGACGGTGAAATTTTGGAAGTAAAGCCTTTGCAGGAAGTTCATCCTCTGCTTTATGCTCAACTTATGAACAGCTTAAAGAGCCTTGGTAAAATTGATTTCATTGATGGAAATGTTGCAAGGAGTATGAAGCTTAGAATCCCGGTTGCTTTTTCTATGAAATAAAATACTTTAGTAGCCCCCAATTCCTTACCCGTTGGTAGTTCATCTGCTGACGGGTAAATTTTGCCAAAGGCTAAAAATAAATTGATCGACTTCTTCCGTCCAAGCACTTATGAAAATGTTGAAGTCGAATCCAAGTCCTGGGTTTAATAAAAAAGATAGAATTTTTACATTTCACTTAACTCTTATTAGTAAAATGTATATATTAATAGGAAATTCTGATTAGAATTGGATGTCTCAAATCTCTAAGAGACTTGCCTTTCTAATGCAGAAATGGTTTTTTGCATAATTGTTAAACATAAACTTTGGCCTGGATAAAAGAAGAGTGGTTTTTTTCTAATTATGAATGTTTAATCTAAATGAAGACGATTTTAAATAACATACTGATTTTTGTATTTCTGAATTTTTGTCTTTTCAATTGTTGGTCCCAATCCTCTGATTTAATCAATTTTGAAAAGGTACTTTCAGTGCAAATTAGTGAAGGTGAATTGTTGTATGCTGGTTTGTCCAATTCCAATGATGTTATTGAAAAGGGGAATAAAAACGAACAAGCTGAGCTTAATGTTCCTTTGTGGAAATCCAATATTGCCTATTTAATTTATGGATTGTTAGCAATGATTGCTGTTTTTTGGCTTTTTAAATTTCAAGTCAAACGTTCCTTATTGGAAACTCAGCTGGCTTATGAACACAAAGAAGCGGAACGCCTGTTGGAATTGGATAAAATGAAGAATAACTTTTTCTCCAATGTTACGCATGAATTTCGGACACCACTAACCTTGATTATTGAACCATTGAGGCAGGTGTTAAAAGAAGACCTGGATGACAAAATTCATTACAAACTGCAATTGGTCAAAAATAATTCTGAGAAACTAATGTTTCTTGTCAATCAATTATTGGACATCGCCAAATTGGAATCTGATAATAAAATGAGCTTAGATTTAAGGAAGGATGATATTTTGAATACATTCAATCCAATTTATAATTCTTTTTTGGCATTGGCTAGAAAGAAAAATACGGAACTTAAGTACACTGTAAATGAAAATTTGGATCCATTTTATTATGATCAGCAAAAGTTGGAAAAGGTCTTTTATAATCTGATTTCCAATGCCATAAAATTTACTTCAGATGGATTGGTCAAAATAGAGTTTAAGATCATCGCTGGAACCGAATTAAACATGCTTTCAAAAGCTGAAAAGTATCTACTCATTGAAGTGTCTGATACAGGAATTGGTATTCCGGAAGTACATGTTGAGCATATTTTCGATCGGTTTTTTCAAGTTGATGGAACGAAGAAGGTAAAAAGCACTGGGATTGGTTTGGCATTGACCAAGGAGCTGGTAGAATTGATGAGTGGCCAAATTCAAGTTGAAAGTAAGGAAGGGGTTGGAACAAAATTTAAGGTTGAAATACCAATGATTCAGTTTCCTGATTCTAACAAAGCAGTGGAAAGTAGAACTGATGGCAGTCCTAAAAGAGCTGTAAATAGAAATGAATCACAACAAATTGCTAGCTCGAAAATTAGTGAATTTTCATCGGACCAAATTACTGAATATTCTAATGATAATGATTCAAATAGGCAAGAGGAGATTGAGGGATTGGAAAGCTCAGAAAAAGAATTGGTTTTACTAATCGAAGACAACGATGAGTTGCGTCATTTCATCAAGGATTCGCTCAGTGAAAAATTTAGAGTAGAGGAAGCGAGCAATGGCCGAGAAGGAATAGAAATGGCCAAAAAACTGATTCCTGATTTAGTCGTTTCAGATTTAATGATGCCTGAAATTGATGGTTATGGCGTAGTGGAGGATTTGAAAAATGATTTGAGGACTTCGCATATCCCAATAATTCTGTTAACTGCAAGATCGGCGATGGAAAGTAAATTGGAAGGTTTGCAGAAAGGCGTCGACGATTACATAACAAAGCCCTTTCACACCGAAGAGTTGTTGTTGCGAATGGCCAATTTAATCAAGCTAAGAAAGAAACTGCAAGACAGACTGTCCAATCAATTTGTTAGTGATGAAATTGATGGAACAGCGCAAGGAAATGAAAAGGAAAAGGTAGAAATCGAAGCTGTTTTGCATTCTACATTGGATCGTGAGTTTCTAGAAAATGTCCAACAATTTCTCGAGAAAAACATTGAAGAATCTAAGCTATCTGTTCAAAGTTTGGCGGATGAAATATTTTTGTCTCGATCTCAGCTATTTAGAAAATTAAAAGCTTTGACAGGTCAAACACCGAATGAATACATTCGCTCCTATAAATTGGGCATTGCAATGACAATGTTGAAAGAGGGAGGAAAAAGCATTGGTCAAATTGCGTTTAATGTTGGTTATGAAGATCCGAAATATTTCACGAAAATATTCAAGAAGCGTTATGGGGTTTTGCCTAAGGAGGTTTAAAAACTGATTCCACCACAATACCCCTAAATTCAAAAATTGGCAGGACAATTATTCTGATGTCGTAATTCGAGGCAAGGCAGACGATCTGCGCATAGAAAATTATATTAAAAAGAATCCCTAGAATTGGAAGAAGGGTAAAGGTTGGTAGAATTTTTTCTTATTTTTAAATTAAGAAATCATTTTAAATTTCATGAAAAAACTAAGCTTTCCAACCGCTCATACCATTCTTTTGATAATTGCCGCTTTGGTGGCCTTAATGACTTGGATTATTCCTGCGGGAAGTTACGATCGGTTGGAGTACAATAAAGAGGCAAAGCATTTTATTCAGAAAGGGGAGGGCGATGAAAAAGTCTTGCCTGCCGATCAGTCGAGTTTGGATGAATTGGGGATTAAGATTCCTTTGGAAAAATTCACGAATGGGGACATTTATAAGCCGGTGGGAATTCCCGGAACTTACCATAAATTAGAAGCCAGTCCTCAAGGATTTTGGTCTTTTATCCAATCTCCTTTGAAGGGAATTATGGGTGCAATGGATGTTATCTTGTTTGTTTTAATCATCGGAGGATTTATAGGAGTAATAAATTACACGGGTGCTTTCGATGCAGGCGTTGGCTGGTTGGCGAGAAAACTGAAAGGCAGAGAATTTTGGTTGATCATTTTGATCACTTGTTTGATTGCATTGGGCGGGACCACCTTTGGATTGGCGGAAGAAACCATCGCTTTTTATCCGATTCTTGTTCCTGTTTTTTTGGTAGCGGGTTACGATGCAATAGTGGCATTGGCTGCTATTTATATTGGTTCTTCCATTGGAACAATGGCTTCGACTGTCAACCCTTTTAGTTCCATCATCGCTTCGGATGCTGCTGGAATCAATTGGACGAGTGGATTGTGGGGAAGAGGTTTTATGCTGGTGGCAGGGACAGCAATTTGTATTTGGTACATTTTGCGATATGCAGAGCGAGTAAGAAGAGATCCAAGTCAGTCTTTGATTTATGATCAAAAAGAAGAGATAGAGGAGATGTTCTTGAAAAATGCGGATCAGAAAGTAGTAGATTTTAGTCCAAGAATTATTTTGGTTCTATTGGTTTTTATTTTGTGTTTCGTTGCAATGATTTATGGGGTAAGTCGATTGGAATGGTGGTTTATGGAGATGACGACCGTGTTTTTTGTAGGATCAATATTGATTGCATTTATAGCATCGGTTGGTGAGAAAAAGTTTGTGAGCGAGTTTGTGAAAGGAGCAAATGATTTGCTGAGTGTGGCATTGATTATTGGTTTGGCGAGAGGCATTACTGTATTGATGGAAGACGGTTTGATCAGCGATACTTTATTGCATTATGCTTCTTCCTCTGTAGATGGAATGCCGAAGGCTTTGTTTATAAATGCGATGATGTTTTTGTATGCGGGATTGTCCTTTTTTATTCCATCTTCCTCTGGGATGGCTGTTTTGTCCATGCCGATCATGGCGCCTTTGGCCGATGTGGTTGGATTGGGCAGAGAGTTTGTTGTTTATGCCTATCAGTTTGGTATGGGGCTACTTGGTTTCATCACGCCTACTGGATTGATATTGGCTTCCTTGACAATGGTCAATGTTACTTATGAAAAGTGGCTGAAATTTATGATTCCACTTTTGATTATTTTGACAATTTTCACGGTTCTTACTTTGACGGTGGCTGTTTATTTGTAGTGTGGTTTGTGAGATGAATGCAGGAAAAATGCAGCACTAATAAGAAGATTATTAGATCATCAATCGCCTATCAATACAAAGCTGGCCCAGTACTTTACAGGAATGCTTTTCTTTTCTTTTAAGATTTGTCTTTTGGCTTCATTCAGGGCTTTTTTGAATTTCATACCACTCAAGTGATTTTGGTAAAACTGGAACATTAAAAGGTAGGAGATTTCATCATTGACCTTGAACAAGGTTGAAATGATTTTTTGAACGCCACTATAAAGGAGACCTCGATTAATGGCAATCATGCCTTCGCTTTTGTAGAGTTTTCCAATCGCACTTTCGCAGGCACTGAGCACAACCAAGTCGGCTTGGAGATCAAGGTTAAAAGCTTCTCTTATGTAAAGGAATTCATTGTTGTTGAAAACCAGTCCAGAAAGTTTAGGATTGTCATCTTGATGAAAATGAGCTGCAAGATGAAGAACCTTTGCTTGACTTGCATATTCTCCAAAAGAAGTCTTCGAAGCTTGAGATTCTAAAAAGACAGTACTGGCTTTCTTTTTGCTTTGAAACAAAGAAGAAATTTCATTCACTTCATCTTGAGAAAAGGGGAGTGCCTGAAAGGCAAAATTTTGATTTGAATTTCGGACTTGATCTTCATTTATTTTAACAATCCCAGCGTCATTTTGTGGCGCTCTTTCTCCTTGATCCAAATATCCCGGGGCAAAACCGACAAAATCATATTTGAAGGTTTTTTCGGTTTTTTGTTCTTTTTGCAAATAGAGTAAACTGGCAGAGTAATGATAGCTAATGTCAAAATAGTTGATGAGGTAATCCGGTTGTTCACTGTTTTTTACTTCATTCCGAATCAAAGAACCGAATGGAATTTTTGCAATATAAGAATGCGGAATGATGATTAAATCGACAGGTTCGTCAGCGCCAAATATATCTGCAAGGGCATCCCAAATTGGCTGTATTAAATACTGATATAGTTCAAATCCTAAGCTGTTCGTTGATTGCTCGTTAATTGTATTTATACCATTTATGTATTCGTTAACCACTTCCTCGAAATTTTTAGGAAGGTTGATTTCAACTACAATGGATTCAATATCGTCAATAACAAAGGCAAACAATGTTTGTTTGAAAAGAAAATAGTTTAAGATTTTTTGATTCTCTTTTAGTTTTGTTTGAATACCATCTAGATCAACAACTGCGCTTTGGTACTTCAAATGTTTATACTCCGGGCATTGCTCTTCAATTTCTTTGGTCAAGTTTTGGTATTCGATTCTTTTTTCAAAGAATTTGATTTGCAATTCCGAATCTTCCTCTTTCAACTGATTTATCTGTGAATCCATAGCCAATAATTCTCCTTTTAAGTCTCGTTCTTTTTGGTAATATGGAATTCCTTTAAGCACTTTTTTTGCTTTGCCTTCTATTAGATTTGATTGTAAAACCCTGCTTTTAGATTTTTCGATGAAATAAAAAATTTGATCATTTTTATCTGGCTTGTCTAAAATAATTTCTGCTTTTATGGCCATTTTAAAAGCTTCTAAAAATTGTTCATTATTAATGAATTTAGAGTTTTCAGCTTTGTAACCATTCTGGGCATAATCTAAAATTTGTATTGAAAAATTAAAATATTGCAATGTTGATTTAAGCAATTCTTTATCTGGACTTGTTGAATTTATAGATTTGATAAATTTGTTGAAATAAAATTGGGCCAAGCCTTTTGTTGCCCAAATAGCAGAAGTGTAATCAATCAATTCGGTCTCCCAATTAATGTTTGAGGCTAGTTGGAACTCTTTACCTGACAACAAGTATTTAAGGGACAATAGATAGTATTTCTCAGCTTTATCGTTTTGGTTTTTAAGATATATATTGCCAATGTTTTTATACCTCTTAGCCAATGATCTAAATCGATTGGGAATGCTGTTGCAATGATCCAGAATTTTTTGAATGTAATAATTAGCTTCTGCTCCTTGACTTACAGCTGCGAGGCCTTCCCATGTTTCTAAATAGAAATCAGAAGTTTCATCTTCGACATTACAAAGACGGATTATCCTCAGAGATTCCAAATAGTTTTGTTTAGCCAATTCGAAATTTTTAGCTTGAAGATGGTCTCCATAAATAACCAATGCTCGGCTTTCACCCATTGTTTCTTTCATGTTCTGTTGCTTAAGCTTTAAGGCCTGCTCAATGTATTTGAGTGCTTTCTCTTCATCGCCCATTTCAGTATAAGCCTTTGACAAACTTTCACAAGCAACCTGTCCGAAATAATCATTGGATTTTTTTGCTAAGCTCCAGACTTTGTCGAAATAGAAAATTGCTTCGTAATAATCACCTTTTTGCATTTCAATTGCTCCCCTTGTGGTATAAATTCTTATCTGTGTCCAATGTCCCTCCCAATCTTCTTTTAAGGCAATGATAAAGGCTTTTTCTGATTTAGCTAATAGTTTTAAGGTTTTGGTGGAAGATACTTTTTGTGTTTCATCAACCAATCGGAACAGATATATTTGTCCAAGCCAATAATTGGGATTGACTAAGTTTTTGCAAGCTTCTAATGATTTGTTATAGTATTCGAGTGAAAGTTCCCTTTCATTCAAGCCTGACATTCCTTTCATCAAACAATAGTAAGCTCTTACGATCTCTTCCTCTTTTCCAAGTTCTGTACTTGTTTGTAATATCTCTAATCCGTCCTTTATATAATCAACACCAGTTTGATGGCCAGCAGTTGTATAAAAAGACACATTGCCCAAGATAATTTTGCATTTGGCTAATAAAATGGAATCGTTGTTTAAATGTTTGATTGCTTTTTCATGGGCAAGATTAATATGATCATTGGCGCTTTCTAGTTTTCCATAATGTAAGGAAATACAAAATTCTACAATTAGTTTTTGAATTTCCAGTTCGGCTTCGAGTTCAATGCCTTCAATATTCTTTAAAGAGGATTGTGCCATTTCGAGCTTGCCGAGCATCCAATAAGTTAATGCCTCTTTTATGGTCGCTCGATGGATCAAATTGTTGTCCATTGAATCTGAATGGAGTTTTATTTCATTGCATAATCTTATGACTTCTCTAAATTCAAGGTGATTGTATGCCTCGATTACTTTTTCCCAAATGTTCTTTTCTGTTTTCATTGCCTCAATAATCGATTCTTGAATGGGTAATTGATGTGCTAATATTAGGGAATCTAAGATAATAAAATATTATATCTATTTTGCAAATGAAAGCATTTCCTGATGAAATGTTGGCACATTTTTTTTTCTTAGTACGGTAGTAAAATTTTAATGATGGTTCCCTTGTTTAATTCGCTCTCTAAACTAAAAATTCCATTTAATTCTGCTGCTCTTGTCTTCATATTCTTAAGTCCGAAATGCCCATTGATGTCTACTTTGTTTTGATAAAAGAAGCCTGTTCCATCATCGGAAATTTGAAGTATTAAGTGCTTACGGTTTTTATGAAATTTAACCTGAAAGTTTTTTGCATTAGCGTGCTTTAGTGTGTTGTTACAAGACTCCTGAATAATCCTGAAGATGTTTAAAGCTTGATAGGGTTTTAATATTTTATTTTCGCAATCTGCATCCAGCAAAACCTCTGCAGCCATGTTTCGATTTGATCCAATTTGATTGTGCAATTGTTCCTGAATTTTCATTCTAAATTCACTGAGGTTTATATTTTCTTTGTTGAGTAGCCAAATTGATTCTCTAAGGGAGCGAACTGTTTTTCTTGTGTATTCGCTGATGTCACTAATTTTTTCACTCAGTTGTGTCTCTTCATTCGAGGCTGTTTGATAAGCAGTGTGATCTAGGGTGGAAATAATATAAGCCAGATTGCTTCCGACATTGTCATGCAGGTCTCTGGAAATTCTTTCTCTTTCCAATTGAAGTTTGTGCTTCAATTCCATTTCTCGAATTTGTTTGTCTAGTTTTCTTTTGGTTAAATACCTTGCAAGCAAATAAGTAATAGCCAAAACAATAAAAACGATAAGAAACCTGAACCAATTGGTTTTCCAAAAGGGTGGAAGAATCTCGATTGGAATTTCTAATTGATTAGCCGACCAGTTTTTTTTGTCAGAAGAAACCCGTGCTTTGAATAAATAGTTTCCTGGATTCAGGTTGGTGTAAGTAGCACTTTTATTGGGACTGTTTATCCAATCATTGTCAAAGCCTTCCAATTTATACTGAAAGACTTGAGAATGATTTGCATAGTTCAAAGTAGCGAATTCGAAGGCAATCATTTTTTCTGTATGCTTCAAATTTAGAGAATCTAGTTTACTTAGATTGTTGTATTTTTCCGAATTAGCAAATGTGCTGGCATCTTGATAATTTATACTAAGCTTGTTCAAAAAAACTTGCGCATCATTTTTCTTTTCTTTAAGCAAGGTGTCGGGATGAAATGCTATCAATCCTTTTACGGAACCAAAAAGCATAATATTGTTTGGTAAAATGGCATGACCATTCTGGGAGAACTCATTTGCAGAAAGGCCATCGTTTGTGCTAAAATTCCTAAACCTTTTATCTTTAATTTGAAATGCGGACAATCCATTTATGGTTGAGAGCCATAAATTGTTTTTGTGATCTAAACGCATTCCCATTATGTTGTTGTTGCACAGGCCTTGTTCTTCAGAGAAATTGATGAAATGTTTATTATTGTAATCCAGTTTGTAAAGACCCGCTCCCATGCTTCCGAACCACATGTTGCCGTTTTGATCTTCAGCTATGCCTAGAAAAATATTATTTATCCAACCCTTGGTATTGCTTTCATCAAGGACAAATTTTTCTTTGAATAGACAATTTTGGTCGAATAAATAGATCCCCTTTGCCGTGCCCACCCAAACATTTTTTTTTGAATCTTTGTAAAGAGCCAATGCTCCAAGGTTGGCCAATTGATTGACTGCATGATTTGGGTTCGAGGATGAAATTGATTTTTTTGTTTTCGAATCTATTAGATTCATTGAGGCTCTGCTAGACAACCATAAGATATCATTGTCATCAATTGCTCCAGAGATGATAGATTGATTGTTTCCAACCACTTGATTCTTTTTGTTTGGCAAATCAAAAGCCTTCATTTTTTGAAGAATCTGGTCATAGTAAAACAATCCATTTCCTATTGTACCGATCCAAATGTTATTGTAATTATCTTCCAAAACTACTGTGCTAACTTTGGCGGGCAGTTTCTTTTTATTGGGACTGTCACTGTCGAATAATTCAATATCACTGATGTGATCGAAAATCCGAAAATCATTAAAGTTGTTTTGTAGTTTTTTATCGAAACTGATTTTGTGCACTCCATTAAAACTGGTAGACCACAATTCTTTTTGTTTGTTTAGAAAAACCATAAAAGTGTTTCCATTGTTGAGGTGAAAGGGGTTTGATTTATTGGCATCCAATCTTGAGAATTGGGATTTGTATTTTTGAATAATATCTATTCCAGTATCTGTCCCGATCAAAATGTTGCCAGAATGGTCTTCGATTAAACAATGAATAAGATTGTTCCTTAGCGATGAAGGGTAATTGGGTTGAGATTGAAACAATTGAATTTGATCAAAACTTTTGCCTTGTTTTAAATGGTACAAACCGTTTTTCGAAGCAATCCATAAGTTGCCCATTGAATCTTCCAGGAAATCAGTTATCGATATTTCCTCTTCATTGAAGAAAAGCTCAGGGATGGGCTTTATCTTTTGAGTCTTTAAGTCCAACTCATAAAGCCCCTTGAATGCTGATGATAAATATATTTGGCCATTTTCTCTGCAGAAAACATGTTTAAATTTTGCCTCTTTATAGAGAAATTTATGGATTAGAATACCATTGGAATCAATTTGTAAAATGTTTTCACCGCATGCAATAAAAGTATGCCCATTGATTACTTGAAAGTTTCTTGTTTTCGTGAAATCGCATTCAATTTCACTTGCATCAAAAAACAGTTCCTTCTTTATTTCATTTTTATTTTTGTACAACTGGAAGATGGAGGAGTTGCCCCAGGTATAGATTTTATCATTAGAAATTTTTATGGGATTAAATTTGATTTTATTGTTTGATTGATCTTTTTCATTTTGCCATTTTAAAGGAGTTTCAACTTGTTGGTTGATGTCAAAAAATTTGATTCCCGTTCTTGTGTTCAGCCAAAGTTCATTGGAATTTCTTTTTTCAATATTGTAAATATATGGAGCTAGAAATCTTCTGTCATTGGTTTTTAAATTGCTGAAGTGTTGGTATTGGTTTCCATCAAACTTGAACAAACCTTCTTGTGTTCCTATCCATACAAAGCCTTCATCGTCCAAGACCAGGGTGTTTATTGAAGACTGTTTAAGGCCTTTCTCTTCAGTTGGTAAGTGGTCAAAAATAAAATTTGCTTGCGCGAAAGAGGAACCTGAATGAAATAGCAAAGCCAACATCGTCAGAACAGACAATGAAAATTTAATCTGTACTTTTAAAGTTATAAATACCGACCTCATTAAATACTGCATTTTATTTTGGGCAATGGCAGATTAATATAAGCATTGAATTAAAATTCAATAGTAGGTAAGTACTTTTGTTGAATCGATTTGGTTGATTGAAACTAAATATATATAAAATCAACTTATTACTTAAACTAAAAGACAGATTTATTTAGATAATTTTTCTTGTTTTTCTTTGATTATCTGTCTTATTTGTGGCATTTGATTTTTTGTAGATTCATAGGCAGCTTGAATAATTTTTTCAGCTTTTTTGAAATCAAAAAGCCCGTATTCGAAAACTTCTGTTGGTTCGATTTGAATATCGCATTCGCTTAGTCGAGCGCTGGTGTTGTTCCAAATAATCATTTCAAAAGACCGCTTTCCTATTTCAAAAATATTACTTACTGAAGTTTCATACTGATGAGGATTTACATTGACACCAATGACAAGATCACAAATGGACTTAAGAGGTTCTATTGGGAGATTGTTGATCATGCCACCATCAACGTATTTATGTTTTCCTATTACCTGTGGTTTGAAAATAATTGGAATTGCAGCGGAGGCAGTTACGGCTTGAACAATATTTCCTTGATTAAAAATTTCACAATCGCAGGTGTTTAAATTTGATGTTGCGACGAACAATTGTTTTTGAAGATCTTTGAAATCGCCCGATTCTGGTAAATTTTCTGCGAGAACTTTTTCAAGATAATTTAACTTGGTTAAACCACTGGCAGGCATAAAAGTGAAATTGCTTAAACCAAAAGAATAGATTTTCCAGATACTTGCATCTTTGGTAATTTCTTCCATTTCATCAGGAGTTTTGCCATTGGCATAAATTGCAGCCACAATTGCTCCTGCGCTGGTACCTGAAATCACTTCAGGCACAATGCCATTTTCTTCAAGTGCTTTTATTACTCCAATATGTGCCCAACCTCTTGCTGCCCCACCACTCAGCGCTATGCCAATTTTCATGATTCTGATTTTTGATTGCTTAAAAGCGAAAATTAGTGATTATTATTTAATCGAAGAACTTAGTACAATGAAAAATAAGTTCAATCTGTTTTGACTGCTTTTTTTAGATCACTCAAGGATGATAGAATGCTCCTTTTGCTAAGCTCATTTTGCCAAGCTCCTTTTGCTAAGGCATGAACTGTTTTTGCCGCCTCGATTGATCAAAAGCAAAGCAATTCAAATTGAAGAAAATTAATTGCCAATTTGTTTAGCTGTGAAAGTCAGTTTATACAAATGAGTAACATTTTTTGTGAAGCTGGTTTGTCTTTTTTTGAGAATAAAATCTATTTCCAAATAATTGATATTTATTGAATATTTATTCTGTTTTCTCTCTTTGCTTACTGGTCGTAGAATGAAATCTTAGTGTCCAAGTTACACAGTAAGGTTTAGGTGTAAAGACTTTATGATTGTTTTGAAAGAGTTCTGCTTTTTATTTGTACAAAAGATTGTTTTTTTTAATAAAGCATGCAACATTTTTTAAAAGAAAGAGTTGGAGTTTACGATTGCTAAGTTTTTGTTTGTCTGAAAATCTCACATATTCAGTATTTAGCCAACAGTTGATGGAATTTGATTTTCTTTTTGATCATAGTTAGGTGATAGGAAGGGCTTTAACATAAATTTTGATGCCTTTGTTTTTGATTTTAAGTTAGATTATCATATCTTAAATTACCAAGATATTATTAAGTACTGCGTTTCTAATTTTTATAGCTAAGAATCCTGACACTCTCTGTGTCTAATATGTTAAATA
>CALBCY010000070.1 GCA_937927195.1 uncultured Chitinophagales bacterium | reverse complement strand
GACAATTGTTTGGTCTGGATCTGGTGCTGTAACAACTGATCCTGATGCCCTCCCCAATTCAGGAGATGAAGTTTACACTTTTGATCCTGCAATGGCTGGTGTTACTGGTTGTGATGCTACAGATGTTGATTTAACCATGTCTATTACAAGTTGTGGAATTACCTGTGCAGAAATAGTAACAGTAACGGTTGACCCAGTTTGTTCAAATAGCGCTACAATTGAATGTGATGGAAATCTTTGTACAGTAGGTGATGTCCAAGTTATGGCAGCAGATGGTTCTGAATGTAGCTGTACCCCAGGAGCAATAGACATGACAAGTTGCGACCCAGCTTGTACAACGACAGTGATAACAGAATGTGATGGGGATCCGACAACAACAGGTGATGTTCAAATTTTGGCAGCAGATGGATCACAATGTGGCTGTTCTGCTGGAGGTTCTACGCCAATACCCAGCATTACTTGTCCCTCAGCAGTAGTGAATTTCTGCGATGGAACTTATGATTGTATGTTTGCTGATAACAATCCCGCAACCGATGGAAATGGAGTTTCAGATGCTCCTATCATTGGAGGAACTGCCGCATTTGCTACAGATGCTGCGGGTATAATTGATCTAACTCAATTGTCACCTGGAGGGACCTATACAATTACATTAAACTATGAAGAAAATGGAGTTTTAGGTACGCCAGTTATGTGTTCATTTATGGTAGAAATACCTAACGACGCTGATGGTGGACAATTCTAAAGCTAGAATAATTAAACTTATCGAAATTTAAAACAATTGGTTTTGTATTATATTTTGAATCCCGGTTTCTTCTAAAGAAGCCGGGATTTTTTTTTGCCCTCCCTTTTCTTGTGTCATAATCAACATAATTTTGGTCTTGTCCTAGCCATTATTTTGGTTTTGTTCTAGCATTATTTTGGTGTTATCACCAAAATCCACCAAGCACGGTTCTCAAACGAATCAATAATTTCCGTACCTGCCTGAATCAATAATCAATAAATACGCTACCTGCCTAGCATTATTTTGGTCTTGTCACCAAAATCCACCAAGCACGGTTCTCAAACGAATCAATAATCAATAATTATTCAATCAATAATTTTTTATGCCCAAAAGCAATATGTTAACAGAATCCGCCAATCCCTTAAATAATATTAATATAGTTAAGTTTTATAAAAATATATTCGGACATGGCTAAAATAAAATAGCTTTACATTACCCGAATTTTACGATTGTTTTATTTTGATTCGTTTTTGATTCGTTTTTGATTCGTCTTTTTTGAACTTGGATCGTCTTTCAATTGTATATACCCTTATAACCCCATGCAATATGAAATATTTATTTACTGCAGTTTATCTGTTGTTCTTTTTTCATTGTGAAATCCTTTGCCAGGATTTGACTCCTGACGATCCCATTGAAATCAGACATTGCGGGTCGGAAAGAATCTCTGATCCTCCCAGTATTGATGGGCTGCTCAATGAAGAAATTTGGTCTAGAGGCGAATGGACTGGGGACTATGTCCAACAAATTCCGCAAGAACGAGCCACACCAAGCCAGGCCACAAAATTCAAAGTGTTTTATGATGATAAATTCCTCTACATCGGTGCTCGTTGCTACGATACTGAACCAGATAAAATAGTCAGAAGAATGTCTCGTCGAGATGGATTTGAAGGGGATTGGGTTGAATTCAACATAGACAGCTACCACGATTTGAGAACAGCTTTTTCTTTTACCATTTCAGCTACCGGAGTAAAAGGGGATGAATTTGTAACCAATGATGGGAACAATTGGGATGGCAGTTGGAATCCCATTTGGTATGCAGATACCAACATTGATGCAGAGGGCTGGACAGCTGAAATTAAAATTCCGCTCAGCCAGCTTCGATATGGAAACCAAGAGGAACATATTTGGGGTTTACAATCTACTAGACTTGATTTTCGAACGGGAGAAAGATCTATTTGGCAATACATACCGCAAAACTCGGGTCGCTGGGTGAGTGGCTTTGGGAAACTAGAGGGCCTGAAGGGCGTCAAGCCACAGAAGCAAATAGAAATCCAACCTTATGTAGTTCTTAAAAACGATAGTTACGAAAAAGAAGAAGGCAATCCTTTCAGAGATGGTTCCGACTTTTCGATGACCACAGGACTCGATGGAAAGATAGGCGTTACAAGCGATTTGGTTTTGGACTTTACGATCAATCCCGACTTCGGACAAGTCGAGGCTGATCCTGCCCAGTTAAGACTGGATGGTTTTGAAGCTTTTTTCAATGAGCAAAGACCATTCTTTGTGGAAAACAGAAATTTGTTTGAAGGTGGGCATCATTCCTCCATTTTGTTTTATTCAAGAAGGATTGGTGGGAACCCCAAAGGATATCCCAGTTTAAATGATGATGACTATACAGATGTTCCTGAAAATGCAACCATTCTGGGTGCCGCAAAATTAAGTGGTAAAACGAAGAAAGGACTTTCTATAGGAATATTGGAATCTGTTACGGCAAGAGAAATGGCTAAGATTGAAAATACGGAAGGGGAGAAAAGAGAGGAAACAGTGGAGCCCTTGACCAATTATTTTGTAGGAAGGATGAGTCAAGATTTCAGAGAAGGCAATACTGTTTTGGGTGGAATGATCACTGCAACCAATAGAAAATTAGACGGAACAGACATGGATTGGTTGCACAAGTCGGCCTATTCTGGTGGGCTCGATTTGATCCATCGTTGGAATGATCGTAAAATGTTCATCAATGCCAAAACATTTTATTCCAATGTAAGAGGAACTCAAGAATCGATTTTAGATACACAAACCTCTTTAGCAAGGAATTATCAAAGACCTGATGCTGAACATCTTAACGTGGATTCAACTGCTACGGCTTTAAGCGGTTATGGCGGGGCCTTCGTTCTTGGCAGAAATGCCGGAAATAGAAAAATTAATTTTGAAGCAGGCTTGAAATGGAATTCCCCAGGATTGGAATTGAATGACATCGGCTTTATCAATGAAACAGATCAAATTACACAATCTACTTGGTTATATTATAAAATTGGTAACCCCTTTGCCATTTTTAATAATATGAGATTCAATTATTCAGTGGATTTTAATTATGATTTTGGAGGTCAACTTCGTTTTATTTGGATGCAGGCCAATACCCATGCCCAATTTAAGAATTTTTGGGGCTACGGAATAGGAGCAAATGTAAATATGAAAAACCTGGCGAAAGCTGCCTTGCGTGGAGGACCTTCCTTGGTTTTTAACGATAATTTTTCGATGTGGACATATATCTATTCTGATGGAAGGAAGAAGTTGTTTTTTGAATTGAATCCCTGGATGAATATGGCGGGTCAAAATACAAACAAGACTTTTGGTGGAGATTTGACTGTTCGCTATCGTCCTTTCAGAACAGTAGAATTAAGAGTCGCTCCTGGATACACAAAGAGTAGGAGAGCGGTACAATATGTAAGCAATGTTGATCGCCCCGATGGCATTCAATACGTCAACAGCAAAATCAATCAAGAGACCTTTTCAGTTTCATTGAGGGTGGATTATACGATTTTACCAAACTTGACCATCCAATATTATGGACAGCCTTTCATTTCAAAAGGAATCTATTCAGACTTTCTCGATTTGAAGGATCCATTAGAGAAGGACTTTTACAAACGATTTGATTCTTTGTCTGGTCTCAGTTATGATGAAATGGATGAAATTTATTCTGTTGATGAGAATGGAGACAATGTCACAGATTACACTTTCGATAATCCAGATTTTGTTTACATGCAATTTCGCTCAAATCTCGTTGCGCGGTGGGAATACATTCCTGGCTCAGAACTGTTTTTTGTTTGGTCGCAAGGAACCACTCAATTGGGAAACAATCCAAGCCAAGATTTATTGGCCTCTCTTGAGAATGAGTTGTTCTCAGATCAGTTGCGTAATACCTTTTTGATTAAGGCGACGTATCGGTTTTTGAAGTAGGGTGTCCGATGTCCGGTATCCGGTGCTCGATTTCGTTTGATATATGAACAGGAATTCCAATTGTTTTATCAATTTTAGCTTCGCGCCTCTCCGCCTTTGCGTTAAAATTACAAAACAAAGGAACCCCAAAACCCTTTTCTACAAAGCTTTAAAAAACAATTGCGCTGCCGCCGGATTCGTCGCCAATGGAATATTCTGAACATCACAAAGACGCATTAGCATATTGACATCTACCTCGTGCGGATGTTTACCGAGTGGGTCTCTGAAAAAGATGACCATATCGACCCTTCCCTCAACCATTCTACTGGCTATTTGAGCGTCGCCGCCATGTGGCCCGCTTTTGAACTTTTCTACTTCCAATCCTGCCTTTTCAACATGGCTTCCCGTCGTTCCGGTTGCTATTAATGAAATTTTCTGGTCTTTCAGAATATCCAAATGATCCTTTATAAAGCCGACCATTTCAGCTTTCTTTCCGTCGTGTGCTATTATTGCTATTGTCATTTTATCTTCTAGATTTTATATATTATCGAAGCGTCGATCGGACCTTAGATTTACATATTGTAATACCTAAGAACTATAATCTAAGATCTGTTCTTTTTGCGTAAGGGATAGTAACGATTACCCCACAGAAGCTGCCCTAGGCAAGCGACGAGGAGTAAAAGCGGATAGCCTACGCGGCCGACCCGGCCGAAGGATACGCCCTAATTAATCAACTCAAAATAATTAACTATCTACAAAGGTGCTATTAAAATTATTAAGAGCAAATATTGGTGGAATGTTTTTGCCTTAGATTCTATATTTTTTACTTTAGGGTCTGTGAAAAAACTTATCATACTATTTACGTATATATTGAGCCTCTGTTCCTGCATGAGGAATTACAGTTATGTGCCACTTGAGGTTTCGAAAGAACTGTCCATTTTAGACAACGAATTGTTGGACAAGACCTCAGATAAATTTGAATTGTTAGATTTTAAATCTGCTAGAAAGAAATTTGGGAAACCACAGGAATTGCAAAAATATACACTGGAAAGACAGTATTGGGGAATGAAATGAAGGACATTTTTGAAAAGGCATTTCCCAAGGAAACAGAGAGAGTGGATGGACTTAAAATTCTGGAGGCTTCTTGGTTGAGGCAAAGACAATCCTGGATCGTCGTTTGGTATAAAAAAGAAAATTCGCAATGGATTCCAATTGAAATGTTGGTTTCTCCATGATTGAATACAGTCTTCTAAAAGATTTTGTTAATTTTGATCCAGAAAAAAATCAGCCAAATGAAGCCTTATAATATTACTTTGATAAATGGAATTGTGCTTGTCATAATGGGACTTTGGGGTTATTTGATAACTTTCTCTCCGACTGCTGGAATTGCTCCGGTAATGGGTGCCTTATTTTTAGCATGTACCGACAAATTCAAAGCGGGCAATCAGATGGTGATCCATATAGTTGTTTTACTGACGCTTATATTGACCATATCTCTTTTCGTTCCGCTTAAGTCTGAAATTTTAGAGCGAGACTCTTTGGGTACTTTTCGCGTTTCCCTGATGTTTCTAAGTGGATTATTGGCTTGTTTTGTTTATGTAAAAAGTTTTATCGACAATAGAAAAAACAGACTAGAGTAATGAATCCATATTAGTTCTGAGGGCCTGCTTTGTATTTATATTTAGCATTTTTCTCAGCTTCGACTGCAGCCTCATCTATCTTAACATAGTTCAGGGCAAATTCCTGAAATCCACCGCTTATCTCACCACTGACAAAAGCAACAAGATTGTCGTTATCTTCAATTTGGTATTCTATGTGTTGGGGGAATTGTTTAGCATCTCTTGAAAACTTTATTTTGTTAGGGCCAACTTCAACCATTCTATAAGTTTTTTGAACATCAATCCCTTCGGCCAATATCGTGGTTTCCATAACAATAGCCACACTAGATTCAATAATCCTTGAACGTTCTTGTAGAATCGGTTCGGCCACTCCTTCTATATAGTATATTTTAGCGGCATAATTACCAGAATTATTCTTGTACCATTTTTCTAAAATACTTTGTTTTTCATAATACCAAACTCCGACCATTTTTTCAAAGAATTCATCCTTGAGTTGGGATTGAGATTTTTCGCCCGCTCCACAAGAGGAGATTGCGAAGGAAAAAAGTGTGAAAAGAAGGAGGAGTGTTCTCGTATTTAATTTCATCTTATTTTGAAATTTTTTATTTTCGTGAAATTTTTCTCGTTTATTACTGACCTTTAAGGGCTTAGCACTTATTCATACGAATCTTCTGATAACTTGTTGAGCTTTTTTACGTTGAATTTTGTTAAAAAGACATTAGATTTTTGACATTAGGTTTTATATTTTTTGTTTTAGCCATTAGAACTTGAAAACATTTCATGAAAATCCCCCTAAGCCTTGATAATGTTATGATTACAATATTCGAATTGGTCTAAGATCTAGTATCTAATGTCTATAAAAATAGAAGAATGAGATTGTATTATATTTTCGTGATAATATTGCTGTCTGCTTGTCAGAACTCCGGACAAAAATCTGGGCAAAAATTTTTCCAGGAGGTGGATGGATTGAACTTGTCTTACAGTCAAAGAGGCGATGGTCCTGACTTGGTGGCCAGCCATGTGGTGTCTGGTTCTGTCGTTTATGAAAATAGTTTAAGAAGCCTCGAAGACCAATTCAAAATCACCTATTTCAATCCGCGTGGTGTCGCAGATTCTGATCCGCCAAGCAATGTCAGTGCTTATAGGGATGAGTATCTTTTGCGTGAAATGGAAGGCTTTCGCAAAGCTGCTGGTTTGGGCAAAATTTGGATGTTTGCTCATTCTGATCACAGTTATTTTGCCTTGCAATATTGTTTGGATTATCCAGAGAGTTGTGCCGGCTTGATTTTGTCGGGGACTTCCCTTTACGAAAATTCCAACGGCCGATTGCATTTGAGAAAGATGGCGGAAAATGAAAGGCGAAACAAGAGTGCTTGGTTCGATCAGGTATGTAAAGATTTAGATTACAAAGCAGCGAATCCGAAAGCCACAAAAACACCTGATGGTCGTGAATTGAAATATACTCCTTTGAAGTGGTGGTGTTATGATTCATTGAGTACGAATAAGGTTGTTCCGATCTTGGAGGCGGTTGAAACTGCTGGGAAACGAAAACGCGTCAATGGCCGAATGGTTCCTTACAATACGCCCGGTTCCCAAAGAGATTACGATCGTAGAATAAATAATTATCAGGATCAATTGGGGAAATTGAAGATTCCCGTTTTGATATTGCAAGGAGAATTTGATACCAACAATCCTATCGTAGCCGCTAAGCAATTGCAGGAACGCATTCCCAATTGTCAATTGGAGATTATTTCCAAGGCGGGACATTATCCTTGGATAGAAAACCCCGAAGAGTTTTTTGTGAAATTGGATACTTGGCTGGAAAAGCTGTAATTTTTTGAATGCCCTAGGCTTTTACCATAAGGATAAAAAAAAGGGAACATAGTTATTGGTCTAGGCTCCCTTTTATGGAATTGGTCATTTTTTATTCTACATAATATATTTTAGTAGTATGAATTCCTCCAGACTCAGAATTATTATTCCGTTCTATTAATACTGATTCTGAATATTTTGTATAGGTGGTAGAACCACCAGAACCAGAATATATAAGCAAAGGCCATTCTCCTATATATTGACCGTTTGAATAAACAGGCTCAGTTTGACCTGTGAAGCTATCTATTGTTACAGAGCAGGTGGAAGAATTTAAGGTATAGGTCCCTTCATAATAATTATCAATACTAGATACCATGTAGGCAGGAACACCATTGCAATAGTCAAAATCTAAGGGGGCAACATTTTGAGTTAGTTTGTTGGTCAAAGACCCAATTACAGTTTGGTCTCTGAAAAAAACAAGTTCGGCTCCGTTATATACTGATTTTTGATCTGCAGCAACAATGGCATGTGTAGGAAGGCCAATACAATCCCCATAAATACTACCTGAACTTGTACAACAACCGTTAACAGATAGAACGTGTATGATTTCTTGTCCTGCGGCATATCCACCCACTTCATTTGGATTGATACCCAATTCCTCAAAGCCATTAAATGAAGTAATGGCACTTGGATTGTCAGCCAAAGATTTGGTATAAGTAACCAACCATTTGTAAACTTGGGCATTACCCTCTCCTACAAATGCATCTATCGTACATCCTGTTCCTTGTGTTCCCTGATCTATTACCTCTTCGACTATAACAGGAACAGTAATAACATCAACGGGTGTTCCACTTCCATCAAGAGGGGCAATGTCAATGTCAAAGGTAATGGGCAATTCCCAGTCTGTTTCATCAAATTCTAAATTTAAATAAACAACGGTGTCACTTTCCAGTTCTTCAAATTCCACTTCCAAAACAGTTTCACTACCGGCAACTTGGACATGGGCAATTTGCAAGATCATGCCACTTGGTTTTATGATGCCTACAAAAGGTAAAAGTCCATCAACCAAAACAATTTGATTTCTATCTAATCTTAAGGATCCAGTCATTGAATTGGGGGGGATGTTAGCTGTAAAGCTGGTTCCGGTTTGAGAAATTAAACTCGCTGCAATTTCATTGGCCGCATCTGGATCAATAGGATCGCTTGGATCGCCTGGATCATTTGGATCATTTGGATTCATTATGATGGGATCGTTTTCTGTGCCAAGCTCAGATTTTTTGCAAGAAAAAACAAAGGTGCTAATAACAACCAAAAATAAAAGACAAGGAAAGTGTTTGATTAAGTTTTTCATAGTGCTAATTTTTAATGTATAGCACAAAGTTATAGGTCTTTTAGTTGCTTCAAAGTGTAAATTAGTAAGTGGCAGAACCGAAGCAGTAATTGGCAAAAAATTGGCAATAAGTGGTTTTAACTTTCATGCAACAAATGAAGAAAATAGTCTTTCTTTCTCCTAGAAACGTTGAGTTGCGCATTGTTCGACACGATGATATAACCACCTTCGCCCTTCACGTATTTAAGTACATGAGACATATTAACCAGAGTGGAGTGGTGGATGCGACAGAATTCTATTTCAGGAAGCATGTTCTCAAACTCTTTCAAGGTTTTTGCAACAGTAATTTTCTTGTCGTTGATGAGGTGTAAAGTTGTGTAACTACTATCCGCTTCACAATAAATAATGTCCATTATGGGTTGGAGAATGATTTCGTTTTCAGTTGGGATGGCCAAACGAGAAATGGCCTTTGCTTTTGAGGTCGCTTTTGAGGTCTCATTGACATTGCTTAACAGTGACTGATATTTAATTTTGGTGTTTTCTTTTTTCTTTGAAATTTTCTGAACAGCGGAGACCAATTCATCAATATCAATCGGTTTCAATAGGTAGTCCAAAGCGCTGAATTTTATGGCTTTGATGGCATACTTATCATGGGCTGTAACAAAAACAACGTCAAAATTTATTTCATCAATTTTATCCAATAAATCGAAGCCTGACATTTTGGGCATTTGAACATCCAGAAATACCAAGTCTGGTTCCAGCTCATTGATCTTCTTCAATCCCATTTCAGGAGAATCACAAAGAGACAAAATTTCAATATCGGGGCAATACTTTTTGATCGCTAAATGCAGGCCTTGTCTGGCTTTCGGCTCATCATCTATAATCACTGCTTTAATCATTTTATGAAATTGGAATTTGAATGTTTACTTCGGTGCCTAATGGTTGGTTTTCTTCGTCCTTTAAATCAATAATAGAAATCACTTCCTCACCCGTATCTGATACTTTTTGCTTGGTCAATAAACTCAATCTTTCCTTAGTAATATTGATGCCCATAGATTTTTTTTGAAGTCCACTTGCTTGTTGCAAAGCCATCGATTTTTCTCTGCCTATGCCATTGTCTTTGATCTTGCAATATAGTTGTTCATTCTCTTCTTTTATAAAGACGCTAAGCAATCCTCCTTTTTTACTTTGCAATAGTCCATGCCAAATTGCGTTTTCTACAAAAGGTTGCAAGACCATTGAAGGAAGATAAGTGTTCTCTTGATCAATGGATTCTTTTACTTCAATTTTGTGATCAATTTTATCATTGAAACGCAGATTTTCCAATTGAATGTAAGCCTTGAGCATGCTCAACTCATCTTTGAGCGATACCATTGGTTGTTCAGAATTTTCCAACATTAAGCGAACTAATTTGGAAAACTTTGAGAGGTATTTACTCGCATTTTCATTTTCTTCATTGAGGATCATGGTGTTTATAGAATTGAGACAATTGAATAAAAAATGTGGATTCATCTGTGCCCGTAATGCCTTCATTTCCAATATTTGTAATTGTTCTCGATATTGAATTTGTTTGATCTCTTCGTTTTTTTTAAGCAATACTTTTTGATTTTTAAATCTTTGCTGCATGGTTTGAATAAGCAGCCCAGAGAATAAAATTGCGAGTAACAAACTGGCGATTAAGGTTTTCCGCAATGTCAATTCTTTTTCGGAATTTGCTTCTTGCAATTGCTTTTCTTTAAGGAGCAATTGTATATTCTGCTCTTTTTGTTCAAGCTTGTACTTTGTTTCCAATTCAATCAGTTGATTGTTTTTTTCTTGATCGAAAATAGAGTCCTTTAAAGCAACAAATAGATCCTGATAGTTTAGGGCAATATTTAAGTTACCCCTTGCTTGATTCAACTCTTTCAGGGCTTTGTAATTTTTTAGTAAAATGGGTTTCGCATTTATTTCTTTTGAAATATTCATGCTTTTTTTGAGGTGCTTATCGGCTTTGTCATATTTTTTTAGGCTGGTAAAATTTAGACCAATAGAATTTAAATTTTCTGCCAGATCTTTCTTGGAGGGCAACGATGAGCGAAGCTGAATCGCCTGCTCATAATATCCTGTTGCCTTATTATAGTCTTTTAATTTATGGTAGACATTTCCTAAGCTTTCCAAAACAGAAGCCTTTAAATAATTTGGTACAGTGGCTTTACAAATTTCATTGGCAGACAAATGAATTTCTTCTGCTAAGTCAAATCTCTTTAGCTCTCCATAAGTATTTCCCAATGAAATTAAACTCATAATGATTCCTGTCGTGTCTTTAAATTCTCGCTTGATTTCAATCGCTTTTTCATAACTTTCAATGGCTTCCTCCTGTTTTTTCATGATGCGTTGAATGTGCCCGATGCTGTGCCAAGTAGTGCCAATACTATTTCGCATATTGTTTTTCTGGTAGATGTTTAAAATAGTATAATAATGTGTGAGGCTTTCTGCATAATTCCCGAGGTTGTAATGAACAACCCCCTTTTGGAATAGACCAAATTCCATTTTCAAACTGTCTGAATTTTCTTCATGGAATTTAAGGTTTTTGTCAAAATGACGAAGTGCTTCATAGTAGTTCCCGCTGAATCTATCAATTATGCCATAGTAGAAATTTGACAAGGCAATGCCTTCTTCGTATTCATTTTGTGTTGATAGATAAAGGATACTATCAGCATACAATTTTGCCGAATCTAAATGGGTTCTGCTTGTGGCATATTCCCAGCAGATATTCTTATAAATACTAATTTTATCTTGAAATGAAAGGTCATTTTCAACCAGGGATTTAAGGCTGTCAATTTTATGCTGATCTTGAGCGGACCCTGAAAAGATTGGCAGCAAAATAGTAAAAACTAGGAGTAAGAAAATCTTATAGAACTTCATTTTGGCTTCATTACTTTATAAATAATGTCTATGAAATTAATATAAATTTTACATATTCTTAGAAGTAAACTATTTGAGCAGCGTAAATTTCTCCACTAGATTACAGTTTAAAAGACGACAAAATTTTTATTTTAAAAGACAACATTGGATAAAATAAAAGCTCGGATTCTTCCACAGCACTGCCTTTGTCTCTATGTTTTCTATGTTACCATTGTGTTTCAAAATAACATACCCAAGAAAATTAAATCGGAAAATCATCATCTGGCGGCATATGATAACAGGGTAGTGAAAAAGGCTCAATTGTCGACAGAATTATTTTAAAAAAAAAATCCGACTCCCCAAAGGTTTGGGAAGCCGGAAAATATAATACAAAACCAATTGTTTTTCTTACTTAGTTTTATAGAAATGTATAGAGAAAATTAGCAATCCATCCATATTGTGAATCTGGAACTTTCAATACCAAAAGGTACAAGAAATACATTCTTGAAAGTTAATTTTCCATTAGTTTGATTTAAGAAATATAGAAGTTTATGCGATGAAGGGTCTTATATCGCAAACTGTTGTTCATATATTTTGTCGCCAAATTGTTGAAGATCAAAAATGGCTTTTTGTAAGTACGATCAAATGTACAATAAAACAATTAGAAAAGCAATAAATAAATATAATAAAAAATAAAATATTTTAATTGCGCATTATTCTAAGGGTTCTAAAATGGAATATCATCATCTGGTGGACCTGGATAACCTGGTTGCGGACCATTGTCGTTCATTTTGGATTCCTTGGTGATGATTTGATTCAAAGGAACAAATCCTTCTATTTGTCCACCATCCATGAAATCAAGATCTTTAAACTTGGCAAACTGTCCAACCCATCGTACCTTAACCGTGTCAAGCGCACCATTTCTGTGTTTGGCAATAATTACTTCACCAATTCCTGCTGTTGGGTTGCCATCATCGTCTTGGTCAAATCCGTAGTATTCTGGTCGGTAAAGGAAAATTACCATGTCCGCATCTTGCTCGATGGCTCCTGAGTTATGAACGATGAAATTATCAGCTACAAAATTATGGGTATCTTCAACATGGATATCATAGGTCATTTCATTACCAATATGCTCAATTGATTTTATCTTTTCCCATTTAATGTCACTGTTGTAAAGGTTCTGCAATTCCTCTTCTTTCAATAAATCTGCTACTCTTCCAATTCTTTCTCGTGATAAGTTTGATTGGTAGCGTGTTGAGCCATAATTCGTTTCAGGTGCTGAAGAGAGATTTCGTTCTTTGAAATTATCCAACTTTCTCGGACTTGCAACAAAATCTCCAACTTTAAGATCGACCATTTGCTGCCAACCATTGACTGTATAAAACGGATGATTTAAACTGGTTTTGATTTTATATCCAGATTGGGTGGTCAATTCGTAAATTTCTTTTTTACCTGTTTCCCAAACATCTAAACATTTAGACTTTTGAAGTTTGTAATCA
>CALBCY010000069.1 GCA_937927195.1 uncultured Chitinophagales bacterium | reverse complement strand
GCGCTGTTTGGAGACCAAAAGAAAGCGCTGTTTGTTGTATCGAGATAAATGAAATTGGGTTTAAAATCGGAAAGAACGACCAGAGAAGGTTTATTTCACTTCAAAAATGCCTTCTGGAAGGAGCTCATTGATTTTTCGGCTAGTAAATTCTATTTGGGTGTTGTCACCAGATAACTCGAATAGGATTACTTTTTGTACTTGATAGGTTTCTACGTCAATGAATACCTCCATGTGATCGAGGTATTGTTTGTATTGTTCATTTAAGGGTTTTAAAGATGCCTTGTAGTTTTCAGACCCTTCAAAGACTTCCACATCAAAGTCTTCCATTCCAAATATGTCACCATGAATACTGGCTTTCATAATGCTGCTGATCGATTGGAACATTTCATTGCCTCCCAATTCAATTTTATTCACATCGCCTGCATCCAGAATGTGCAGGGTTTCTCCTTTGAAAAGAATTGCGTATTCAAAAGGATCGGTATATTCCCAACGCAACTTTTCTTCAGAATCGTAAAAGAAATTCCCCTTTGATTCCATGCTTGTTTCCAGGAAACTGAGGCTTTGCGTTTGCGTAAAAGTCGCTTCTAAAGTTTTGGTCTGAGCAGCGGTTTGTTCCAATTGTTCTTGAAAGCTTTCAGGATTCTGTACTGGACGGTAGTTTTCTGAGCTTTGGGCGAATATGTTCGCTGTACAAATCAGGCTGAGGCTTATAATTGCGTATATTATCTTTTTCAATTGTATTCGTTTTGGGACTTTGTTATTTCTTATCTCTTATTTGATCCTTACTGTATTTGATCGTTTAAAATTGATGAAATTTATTTGTTGTCAAGAAGTTTCTATTTCAATAATGACCACTGCAGTTGCCATGCTTTTTAAGTGTGAAATGCTTACTATTATGTTCCCTTGATTGGAATTGCTTTGGCATTGCCCTTCCATCCATTCCTTGGCGACATTGTGTAAAGTAATTTCAGGTTTGCCTAATTGATCATTCAAAATTTCGACATCGGTCCATTTTATTTTACCTCTCCAACCCGTCCCGATTGCCTTGAAAAATGCCTCTTTGGCAGCATATTTGCCTGCATAATGTTCAGCTGGAACTCCTTCTGAACGATCACAATAGCTTTGTTCATTCTTGGTGAAAATCATGTTTTTGAAATGCTGATCTTCCTGCTCAACTTTTTGGGCGACTCTTTCCACTTCAATAATATCTATTCCGACTCCTTTGATCACAAGCTTGTTTTTTTTGTGTTTTCGGAATTGATTTCGATTTGGTCGGATGGTTTTCTGAATAAGCGCAGTAATAAGAGCGAAACCGGTCCTCCTATTGAGGCAAGTATGACTCCAAGGCTTAAACTTCCAATTACATACTGAAGAAATTGTTGATGAACTTGATCAAGACTTAATCCATCTTCAAGGTTTAAGTCTAGTTCTAGACCCATGAATAAAAAACCAATCTTGTAGGAGGCATAAAGGATAAGCGGAATCATAGGAGGAATGCTGATATTTGCCGCAACAACTGCAATGGCTTTGTTCAATTTGGTTAAATGTGCAATTCCAAGTGTCAAAATGATTTGCAAGCCCCAAAATGGACCGACACCAATGAATAGTCCAAGTGCAATGGACAAAGCAATTTTTGAATTGCTTTCAGATGAGCTTAAGATGTACTCACGGTAGAATTGCTTCGGACTTTTTTTTTAATCGAGCGGAAAAAATTTCGGGGATGTATGTATAGCAGAGCCACGATCACAAAGAGGGTCTTAACAGCAAAAATCCTACTAAAATCAATTCCTCTTCTGAAGTGGGTTACTCTTTCATCTCCTGGGGGATAATAAACATCAATGGGTACTGAAGTTAAAGGGACGCCACGCCAAGAGGCTCTTGTGAGTACTTCTGTTTCAAACTCATACTTGCTGGTATAAAACTTCATGTTTCTCAAAGCTGCAATAGGATAGAGTCTGAAACCAGTTTGTGTATCTGGTAGTGATACTCCTGTTTCAACTTTGAACCAAAAGTTGGCAAAATTATGTCCAAAATTGCTGGTTCCAGGAACATCTTCTTGATCCATGTCTCTTGCACCAACGATTAATGAATTAGGAACCTCTTCTAGTTTTTGAAAAAACTGAGGAAAGTCGGAAGCCAAATGTTGGCCGTCGCTGTCAATGGTTATGGCAAAGTCAAAACCCATTTCATCTGCTTTGGCCAATGCTGCACGCAGGGCCATGCCTTTTCCTTGATTTTCTTCAAAGTGAATAATGTGGAGGCCAGTTATTTTATTTAAAATAGTCCTTGTATTGTCGGTGGAGCCGTCATTGACTATTAGTACGTCTTCGGTCCATTCACGAACATCTTCAATGACCTCAAGTAGTGTTTGATCATTGTTATAGGTTGGAATTATTGCACAACAATTCCATTTCTTAAATATGTTTTTATCTACTGAAGCCATTTATATGATCCACTAAATTTGAATAAGATTTGTTCTCCAGCAAATGCTTTACTGCTGACCTTCAAACTTTCTTCCTCTTCAGTATATTTTAACTCAATTGTAAAATTTTGTATTTCATCTGGAAGAATTACACCGACGAATTTTATTTGTCGAGCTTTCGTTAAAATGCATCTTTTGCCAGAATGTTCTGACAAAACTGTTTTTAAAACATGCAACATGGCGACTCCTGGAAAGACAGACTGTTCCGGGAAATGCCCGTTGAAAATTTTATGCGCCGGATCAATATCAATGCTGTATTGAATGGCTTCTTCCGTTTGCAAGCCTTCGTATTGATATAAACCTGATAAATTCATTTATCTAAACTCTTTAAGTAATTCAATTCAAGGGACAAATTTATACCAGTGTGATCAAATATTATCTGTTTCGGAAAAGAATTATCATATTTTTTAAATTCAAGACAAGTTTGGCCAAAATATCCCGCTTTTTTGAAGATTTTGTTGGTTTGTTTTGACTCAATCTCTCTATTGTAATAATATTTAGAGCGATTATGTTTGAATCTAAAGATTTCTTGTTCTCCTTTTTGGCTACATTTTAACTTTTCTGGCATTTTAAAATCACTAAGTAGCATTTTAAAGTCGCTTTCTAATAATTTTAGCAACATTTTTTTATTGAGTGGTTCTATTATGAATCCTACTTCCATTTTATCTTTGTGAAATTTAAGGTCGAAAAGTTTTCCACCCATTTTACTAGTCCCAGAAATTTGATATTGATTCGCCATTTTTTCACTTCTTTTGATTACAGCCAATCCACTAAACTTTTGTTCTTTGAATTTGATCCTCAAATCGAATAAGCGAATGCTGTCTCCTTTTGCTAGGATAGAAGGGAATGAAATGACTTTTTCATCTGTAGTGATTGTATCACAAGAATCAAATTTCACGCCCTTAAAAGGATTTACGACGCATGAATTAAGGAAAATCATGGTGATTATCAAGAGCGAATGTTGTATGGTTAATTTTGATCTGTGATGCATTTCAGTTTCAAAATTAACAAAATAAATTTATTGAACATTTATTGAACATTTTTCGAGCTAAAATGGCTATTTGATATTCGGTTTTGGCTTACTATACAATCATTGATGTATTATTATGGAAGTTAAAAATTAGCAAGTATATTTAGAACCAATTGCTCTTTATTGGCTAGAATTGATAGATACTGAATGGAATGAAGAAAAATGAACAAATTTTTGATTTGATTAAGTCCTTGGATAAGTCCGAAAAACGGAGTTTTAAGATTTATATGAATCGATACAAGGCAAAGTCTAAGCAAAATTCATTGATTCTTTTTGATGTCATTGATAAGTTAAATGTCTACGATGATAAAAACATTAAACGAAATTTAGAAAATGCCCCGTCAGTATTAAACAACTTTAGTTATGAGAAGCATCGACTGCAACAATTGTTGCTTCAGTTTTTAGTAGATTTTTACCAGACCAAAGATGATGATATTGAGTTAAATTCTATTTTGAGTCAGGTTTTGATCCTTTCAAAGAAAAATTTATATCAATTAGCAAATCGTTTGATTGAAAAGGGTTTGAAGTTGAGCAGAGAAACCTGTGATACTTTTATGGAATATCAGTTTTTAAGAGAAAAGTTGAAGGTGTCTCATGTATTGGAGGATCCTGATATAAATGAGAAATTTACCCTGTTTGAGAACTTATTCAAAGATATTGGATCGGAACATTTCCAACATTTGTCTTATCGGAGAATTGTTATAGAGTGTCTCAATGCTTATTACAAAATGGGTTCCAAAGAGGAATTGAAAGTGAAAATTGATAACTTTTTTAAGGAGCATCCAACAGAGCCAAAGACGATGTGGTCAAAGATATACTACAACCAGGCAAGGGTGTTTTATTACTCACTTTTTCAAGAGCAAGAAAGGGGAAAGGATTTTTCCAAAAAGACCCTTCAAACCTTTGAGAGCAATCCTGAGTTTTTGAAAAACAATATTCCTTTGTACTTTGGGGTAGGAACCAGTTTGATTAAAGTACTTGCTGAAGAAGGAAAAACGAGTGAGGGATTTGAGGTACTCGAAAGTTCTAAAAAACTATTAGAAAAATTTCTAGAAAAAAAGTCTTCGATATACTCCAAAGCTGTGATGGAACTGAAGGTGTTTTATTTCAATCTTAAAATATATTTACACCTTAAAGAATACGATTTTGAGACAGCCATAAACTTAATGAAGCAATCGGGGAATGACTTACAACCTTATTTCTATAGTCACAGCGAAACGCGTAAAATAGAGTTTATTTTTCACAAGATCCTTTTGAATTTTTATTCGAATGATTATTCTTTGATGTTGAAACATCTTGAAGATTTTGAAAATGAGGTAGATCTTAATTCCAATCCTAGGTATTTAATTTTAGTCAAAAGCATGGCCTTTTTAAATACCTTTGAAAAAGGGAATTTTGAAGAATTGAATCCAATTTTTCAGTCAATATATTATTTCGCTAGAAATGCTGAATTACTAGATAAACCTAAATTTAAACTTGGTCTTAGAATCCTTAGGCGGATAAACAATAATCCGGAAGAAGGCGATTTAAAAGCCTTTTTGATTGGATTGATTCCTGAAATAATGGCATCTGAAACAAGAATTTTTGGGGCTAACTTTTTCGATTTATGGTTGGAGTCAAAAGTTAATGAAATTAGCCTACAAGAAATTTCAAAAGTTAGAAACAGAATTTTTAAAGGAGATTCATCTTTGAAGGAAAAGTATATTTTATTGAATCGATGATGTAATAAATGTATTTTGGTCTGGAGACCAAAATAAAGCATGTAAGACTTTTGGTCTGGAGACCAAAATAAAGCATGTAAGACTTTTGGTCTGGAGACCAAAATAAAGCTGTTTGCTTTTTATTTTGTAAATATAGGAGTACTCAAAAAAATATTAGTTTTTGTACGCTTTTAGATTTGCTAATTCTTCTACGGAGACAAATTTAAATCCTCTGTTCCTTAACTCAGGGATGACCATTCGTAAAATATCTACAATGTGGGGAGTTGTGTCATGAAACAAAATAACACTACCCGCTATTGATTTTTTGAGTACTCTTTCCGCTACTTCCTTGGATTCTTTGTTAATGGTGTCAAAGGATCTGACATTCCATCCAATTACTTTCATTTTAGTGTTGGTAATAGCCCTGGCAAATGCGGGAGTTGTCACACCATAAGGAGGGCGAAAAAAATTGGGTTCTTTCCCAATAACAGATTTGATTATTTTATTGGTTTTGTTTAACTCTAAATCCAATTTTTTTTCTGGATAAAAGTCAATTAGATTGGCATGTGAAAATGTGTGATTTCCAATTATATGACCGTCCTCATTTATTCGTTTCAAAATTTTTTCTGAAGATTCTATTTTATCACCGATACAAAAAAAACAAGCTTTGATTTGTTCTTGTTTTAAGTAGTCCAGGAGGATTGGAGTTGTCTCTTTGTCTGGTCCGTCGTCAAAAGTGAGGGCCAATACTTTTTCATTTGTTGCTTTGCCACAAAAAGCTTCAACAAAAAAGCCCCACTCAATTTTGGCGGAACAAACGGCCATTAGAGTGAAATATAGAACAATCGGAAAAAGTATATAGAAAAATGAAATGACTTTAAAATAGGCCAAAACAGAAATGATACATAAGGCGAAATAATACAATGGTCTTATGTATCTGTATTTAAACATGTTCTAGTAAAATCAAACTTTGATTGATGTTGTTGTAATTGTTGTAAATCAAGACATTGTTGATCTTTGCTTTTGTTTCCTTGAAATTTAATTTCGAAACCTCTGGAATGAATTGTTTGTGTAAAATTTGAGCAGCCATCCATAGTGCAAAAGAACTAGCAGTTTTGTGTTCTCCACAAAGATTTTTGAAGGAGGCCATGTCATTGTTTGGGAGTAATGATTCATGCAAATCGAGGTAGTTTTTTCTTGTCATTGGATTGCCATCTATTCCAGATAAAACCAGATCTATGTCTTCTATTTTTAGCCCGTTTTCTTCAAGGAAAAGTTCTATCTCTGGCTTGATGCTTTCATTGGTTCCATTGCTGAAGACCATTTTCATCTCCTTAATTTTTGCGTATGTTTTTTCAGTTTGATTTGCACCAAGTGTAAAAAATGCAGCGCTTTCTCCCCAAATTGCTCTGATAGAAGCGTCTAAGAATTGAGTGGATTGATCCTTGTCCAATCTTTTTAAGGACTGCAACCTATTCATCACTTTGATGTATTCCTCTGTGATTTCATCAAAAGCACCAACTAGAACATTTTGACAGCCCTCTTCTAAATGCAGCATGGCATCGAGCAGTGCACTTTCAAAGGAGAATCCTCGATGTACATAAGTAAAATTGTACTTGTTCGAATTCAACATTCTTGCAATTATGCCACCTGCAGAATTGTGAGTCGATTGTATAAATGTTGTAGGTGAAACCAAAGAGTCTCCTGATTCTATAATGTTTTTGAGGAAGACAGTGGTATTGAACATGAAGCCCAGTCCGGTTCCTGTCAGGATGGCGTCCATTTCAACTTCTCCACTTTCCTGTAGACACAGACTTGCCGCAAAAATAGTCATTCGGCTGACCCTGTCCATTCTCCGCAATATTCTCGGGTTAATTAAATCTCTATAGTTTGGTTCAAAGCAGGCCAATCTATCGATTTGAGCTTCTTTAATTTCTGTCAAGAAATTGTTATTGTCTAAACTGTTTTGAGGAGAGACACAGCCCATTGCATTTATAAAATAATTCTTACTCATTTTTTAAAAATTAAACTTGTGCAATTGCCACCAAAGCCAAACGAATTGCTAAGGATGGTTTTGGGTCCTTCTGCCTCAATCAATTTTTGAATGGGAATTAAGCCGTGTTCCTCAATTGGTTCTTTGAAATTTAAATTAGGCAGCCAAAAATTTTGGTTCATGCTCAAAATTGAAAAAACTGCTTCTAAGCTTCCTGATGCTGCCAAACAATGTCCAGTATATCCTTTCGTTGAACTGAACTTTGGTATGTTTTCTCCGAAAACGGTTTTGATGGCCAAACCTTCAGTTAAGTCATTGTTTCCAGTTCCGGTGCCATGTGCATTTATGTATTCAACATCAGCTGGACTTATTTGAGCAACTTCAATGGCCCTTTGCATTGCCAATGCGGCACCTGAACCTTCAGGTGAAGAGGCCGTTTGGTGATAGGCATCATTTGCATTTCCGTAACCGCTTAATTCACAAAACACTTCAGAATTGTTTTCTTTAGCCGCTGCTTCTGTTTCTAACATTAGAAAAGCTGATCCTTCGCCCAAGTTCAAACCGTTTCTGTTTTTGTCAAATGGTTTGCAGTATTCAGCATTCAAAATGCCAAGTGCATTAAAGCCACCCATGGTGAAATTGGTGATGGCATCTACACCGCCAATTAGCACTCGATCCAGTTTGCCAGCTTTGAGCAATCTTGCTCCAAAGATAGCTGCATTGGCCGCAGAGGAACAAGCAGTATTGATGGTCGTTACCAAACCTTTTATTCCAAGATTTCTTGCAATTTGCTCTGAACTTTCACCGCAGTCATGCATCAATATGGTTCTTAGTGAACCAGCTTCGTTATCGGGAAGAAAATCCTGATAAAATATTTCACTTTGATCCATTCCTCCAACAGTAGTTGAAGAAACAAGCCCAGTTTTTAATTTTGGATTGCTGGATTCAACATAGGCTTCCCTGGCTGCTAACAAACCTAAAAGAGAAGTTCGGCTAAAGTCTTTAGAACTTTTGAGTCCAAGAAGTTCACCCAATTGTTTATTGCTATGCGGTATTTCACCAATTGGCAAATCGTAGGGGATAAATGGCTTAAAAAGTTTATAGGAATCTATTCCACTTTTTTCTGCTTTCAAATGAGCGAGGTTGATTTCAACCCCAATACCAAGAGCAGACACAATGCCCATACCTGTAACTAAAACCTTTGTCATTTTTTTGATTTCTATAATTAACAGTTTATGTTCGTTATGCTTTTCGACTTTCTTCGATAAAATCTGCTATTGTTTGTATTGAGTGAAACACTTTTATTCCTTGTTGTTGATTTATAATTTTAACACCATAGTCTTTATCCAACATAACAATAATTTCCAAAGCGTCAATAGAATCTAAACCAATTTTTTCACCAAATAATAGGGTATCATCTTGTAGATCTTCAATGGTCAAATCTTCTAAATTTAATTCCTCTAATATTTTTAATTTTAATTCTTGTTTTAAATTTTCCA
Organism: uncultured Chitinophagales bacterium; assembly: GCA_937927195.1. Taxonomy (GTDB): domain Bacteria; phylum Bacteroidota; class Bacteroidia; order Chitinophagales; family UBA2359; genus JAHDGP01. The sequence goes on along the minus strand of CALBCY010000069.1, from coordinate 72,260 downwards.
TTTTCTAATTCTTATTCAAATATAGCAATTCTAGGTTTGATTTATTTAGTTTTTTGATTGCGGCACTTTCGTTTTGTTTTACTTTTCGTTCCATTAAAAAAAGTGTCGCATTGCTTTTAGATTCGAAGCTGTCTACCCATCCACAAATAAGTTGATCTAGAGCATTGAATTCAAATATTTGTTCGCATTGAGCCAATATTTCATCAGCATCGAATGATTCTGATATGAAAAATAAATTCTCACCTTTTATTTTATGATAAATACAAATTTCACCAATTAAAATATTGGGCAATGTATAGACAAATAGGGAGGGGCTTGGAATGCTGTCTTTTGGGCTGTAAGTCTTATGGAAATTGTAATCAGTTTCCAAACTAGAAACAGAATTAAAGATCAATACTCCTTTTTTTGATTCTCCAGAAACTTTCCATACCTCACTTTCATGTGTTAGATAATGAGCTGATATGAATGCAGATTTGGATAGGTTATCCATTTTATAAAACTTGGGGTAGGAGAGGCCTGAACTTTTATAGACCTCCACCAAGAAATCCTTTAGCTCGGAATCAGTTTGGTTTTGGTGAATCGGAACGCCTTTTAAACTCATTTCTTTTTCATTGAAATGAACCCAATTGCTTATGTATATTTCAGACAATTTAGGCATTTGTTTTACTTAGGTAAAGGGCGGCATTGCAACCTCCGAATCCAGAGGCAGTTTTTAGACATAGATTGGTCTCAAAGTTTTGGCTTTTAGATAAAATATTCATTGGATGCTCAAAATCTTGGTCTTTAAATCCTTTAGATTCTAACAGGATATTTTGTTCCATGCTTTGGATGCTGGCAATGGTTTCAATAACACCTGCAGCTCCCAGTGTGTGTCCCCAAAAACCTTTCATACTGTTGGTTTGGCAGTCTGAAAATCCGAGGGTATTAAAGGCAATTGCTTCCATTCCGTCATTAAAGAGCGTGGCGGTTCCGTGGGCATTAATATAGTCAGGTTTTGCTATCAAATTTGCATCTTTAGAGAAATTGCTATTTCTGCTGGCTTGTTGAATGGCCAATATTAAGCCTTCTCCCGTTCTGGATGGTCCAGAGATATGGTTTGCATCATTGCTAACATGGCCACCTAACAACTCAATAGAATGGCCTTTGTTTTCTTTTCCTAATACAATAGCAGCGGCAGCATCGCCCAGGTTTATTCCATCGCGGTTCTTATCGTATGGAGCGCAGGGATTAAAGCTAAGTGCACGCAAACTATTGAATCCTTTTGTAAAAGGGCTAACAAGATCACAACCGATGACGACTGCATTGTCATAAATTTCTTTTTGTAGGTATCGCTTTGCGATGATGATGGCAGCTAGTCCAGAAATGCAAGCATTGGAAAGAATCGGGATTTTTTTTGATTGTCCTGTGAATATTTGAACTGCCTTTCCAAGAGCGCTTAACTTTAATCGTTCTTTTCCAAAACCTCCTAAGTCTGTTTGATCCAGTAAATCAATGTTGCCTTTTGTACTAGAAAGAATAATTAAGGTCTTTTCATTGTTTATATCTACTAGTCCTGATTGTTGAATATTGTGAATATTGAACAAAACCATTTTCTCCAGCTTGGTGTATTGGTTTGGGTCTAGAAAATAAGAACAGTGTTGATTGAGTATTTCTTCATTGATTATTCCAGCATAAAAAGGGTTTGCTAAATAGTTTTCCTTTTGATGCTGGCTGATTCCGGAATGTCCAGATTTCATCCTGTCAAAATTTTCCTGGGCTGTAAAACCCAAAGAACTAAGTGTGTTATAATGTTGAACGTAAACTGACATAGTTGAAATGAAAAATAATCAAGCGAACTTACGATTTTACAACCATTTATTTCGCCATTCGGCATAAAAATCAGGCTGGTTTAACTGGAGATTCATTTCATGATCGAGAAAAACCTGAGTGGTTTCTCCTTTTGCAATAAGTTGTTCTGAATTTTTGCTAAAAATCTTGTAGCTTAAAATTAGTTTTGCTCCAGGATGGTCGACATACCATGCATGCGCAATGGCTTCTTCATCGTATTTTAGAAATCGCTTAAAATCGCAATTCATATTGACTATGGGGGTAGAATATCCTTTTGCATAAACATTGAGGTATTCCAAACCATATTTTCGGTTGAAGGCGGCACGGGCATCTTCAAAATATTTCACATAATTGCCATGCCAAACAATTTGCAGGGAGTCTACCTCATCGAAACGGACTCTAATATTGGCGCTAGCCGTTAAACTTGTCAAGGTTTTTTTCAAAATTGTGGTTTTTTTTATTCCTCTTCTTTTATGAACAGTTTCATTGTACATGAACAAATTATTTTTTGATTTAAAGAAACAGAGGCTTCTACGAGATTGATATTAAAAACTTTGGTCTTTAATTCAATTTTGGTTTCTATTTTATCCCCAACCTTAGGAAATTGAGCAATGTCAATGTTTTTTACTTCTGCCAAATATCCGATGGGAACATCCTGTCCAATTGAGCGATAATAATAGCCCGCTTGTGCCGCTGCGGTTTGGGCTATATTTTCAATTAAGCCTGAGGCATTAAAACCATCTTGATCGACGAATACATTTTCCTCGGTAATTGTGAAAGTGGTTTTTCCAAGCTTCTCATCAGCTTGCAACAATTGGTCGATCATGACCATTGGTTGTCTATGGGGAATGAAATCCAAAATATTTTGCTGTTCAATGCTGTTCAATGCTGTTCTTTTAGTTTTGTTAAATAGCTCTAATTGTTTGATGCATGGAAAATCTAAGGACTGTTTATTGGCCCTTTCAAGGAAATTAGTTTAAGCATCATTTACTTATCCCAAAAAGGATAATAGTTGAACCATTGATAAGGATACTCTTTTAAAACCTCTTCAAGATTACTAACATATTCTTTGAGGATTTGTTCAGGTTTGTCAGAGCTGATTTTTGGGTTACTGGTTAGGAATTTGTAGGAGTATTTACTGGTTTTTACAGCATAGACAAATACATAAGGAATGTCAAAGCGTTGCGCCAATTCAAATGGTCCTTTGGGAAACCGAGCTTCCTTGCCAAAAAAATCGGTAGTCAGGGTGTCATGTTGATCCAAGAACCGGTCTCCGTGTAAGCAAATGAATTCGTTGTTTCTCATGGCCGCCGCCATTTTAAATAAATGACTCCTATCTTCTTTTAGGTAGATTGTATTGAATCGTTTTTCCTGCATTACTTCCTCTTCCAAATATTCTTTTATTTGGTTGTCCTCCCCATCAAACATGAGCACATTTATCGGGACATCCAGTTTGGTGAGGAAATGTCCAGCTATTTCATAATTGCCTATGTGCGCGCTGATAAGCAGGGCGCCTTTGCCTTGTTCGGGAACTTTGTATAAAATGTCACTTACAGAGTGATCGAAGGTGAAGTTGTGTTTTACTCCACCAATAAGTCCGACCTTGTCTAGGATGGACTGACCAAAAACGTAAAAGGACTTGTACACCCCAATGATAGACTTAAGAACGCCAAAATTGTGGGCAGAACGGAAATATTGATAATGCGATTTGCTTGCTCTGGGAGCGAAGATACAAAAATATAGAGCGACGAAATATAAGATGAAATAAGCAAATGGGAATTTACCTATCCGCAATATTTTAAGAAAAATCTTATAACCAAGAACTCCACCTCTTGTCTTGCCATCCCATTTTTTATTTTCGGCACTCATGGACTGTCAGTGAATTTTTTTATAGTTGGCGGTGAATAGAAATTTCACCGAAAAAGATCAAATTAAAATTAACCAGGATTTTGGATTTTCTGTATGATGTAATCATAGAAATCCTTAATTGCTGTCAACTTGATCAACTCCTCCCCATTGACTTTAAAGCCAAAGTTTGATTCAATGACCACGACAAGATCAACCATATCGAGGCTGTCAAGTTCAAGGGTGTCTTTTAAATTAGCGTCAGGGACGATCAATGCTTCTTCTACCTCAAATTCTTCGACAAGAAAGTAGTTGATTTTTTTGATTATTTGTTGTTGTTCCATCTTCTTTAAAAAAAATTATTGTTTTACTTTTTTGATTATCAGCGCTGAATTTGTTCCTCCAAAACCAAATGAATTGGAAAGGAAATAATCAATTCCAGTTTCTTTGGTTTCCGTCAAAATATTCAGTCTAGCCGAGTCTTCGTCAGGTTTTTCCAAATTAATATTAGGAGCTATAAAATTGTTTTGCATCATTTGCAAAGAATAGACAATTTCACTTGCGCCTGCCATCCAACATTCATGTCCTGTCATTGATTTTGTGGAGCTAACATAAGGTTTTTTTTCTGAAAACACCTCATGAATGGCTTTTGCTTCATTCATATCTCCAATTGGAGTAGAAGTTGCGTGGGCATTGATGTAGTCAATGTCCTTTGCTGAGATACCAGCATCCTTTAATGAACCCGCCAAAGCTCTTGCAGGTCCTTCCACACTTGGTTGAGAAATATGGGCTCCATTTGATGAAAAACCATATCCTACAATTTCACCCAAAATCTTTGCTCCTCTTTTCTTTGCGGATTCATAGCTTTCAATAATCAAGCTGGCAGCTCCTCCGCTGGGTACAAGTCCGTCTCTGTTATTGTCGAAAGGCCTCGAAGCCATTGTTGGGAATTCTTCTCTGGTAGAAAATGCACCAAGTCCATCAAAACTGGCCATTGAATACCAATTGGTTTCCTGAGCCCCTCCGCAAATGATTCTTTCCTGAAGATTGTTTTTAATCATCAAGTAGCCCATTCCAAGCGAATGAGATCCACTAGCACAAGCTGCAGAAACTGTAAAGTTGATTCCTTTTAGCTTGAAAATGGTGGACAAATTCATTGTCACCGTAGAATTCATGGATTGAAATATGGATCCAGAGCCTACTAAGGTTGTATCTTTTTTTGCTCGAATTATATCTGTGGCTTCGATGACTGCTCCAGCAGAACTGTCATTGCCAAAGATGATTCCTACTTCTTTTTTATCAAGGAAGTCCATATCGATACCCGCTTGTTCCAAAGCTTGCATGGTTGACAAGTAGGCATAGATTCCTGATTCGGCCAATTTTACACGTTCTCTTCTGTGTAATTGTCCTTTTAAGTTTGGCACATCGAGGTTTCCTTTTAGGGCAGATCGGAAACCCAATTCTTTTCGGGATGGATCGTATATAATTCCTGAGTCGCCCTTATACAATGAATCAGTAACTTCTCCGAGGTTTTTCCCCAGACAAGAATAGATACCCATTCCAGTTATAACAACTCTATTCATTTAAAATATTTAACTAAACTTTAGAATTAAGATTTTATAAAAATTATTATCAAGCTTTTTAAAAATTTTGTTGGTTTCTGATTTTATTTAAGAATAAATTCCCCCATTGATATTGATAACCTCTCCAGTTATGTAAGAGGATTGTTCAGAGGCCATAAATCCAACTAAATCAGCGACTTCTTTCGCTTCTCCAAATCTTTTCATTGGGATCGCTCTAGACAGTTCTTTTTCGTCAAGACCTTCAAGCATTTCGGTTTTAATAAAACCAGGAGCGATGGCATTGACTGTTATTTTTTTTCTGGCAATTTCTTGAGCCAGAGCTTTTGTGGCTCCAATTACGCCTGCTTTTGCAGCAGAATAGTTTGTTTGCCCCGGAACCCCTTTCAAGCCAGAAAGCGAAACGATGTTGATTATTCTGCCCCATTTGCTTCGGATCATTTCTTTCATAACGTTTTGTGTAACGTTAAAGAAGCCAAACAAATGTATTTCTATGACGGTTCTCCAGTCCTCCTCGTTTAACCAAACCATTAAATTATCCTTTCGAATGCCAGCATTGTTGATAAGAACTTGAATAACTTTCTCAGGGTTGTTGGCTTTCCATTCATCTAATTTGGCTTCAACTTCGGGCATATTCCTGACGTTGAATTGGATGATTTCACCAGATCCGCCAGCTTCCTTTATTTCATTAAGACAGTCAAGGGCAGCAGATTCGTTGGATAGGTAGTTAATTAAAACATGATGACCATCTGTTGCTAGTCTATTAGCAATAGCCCTACCTATTCCTCGAGAGGCCCCTGTAATTAAAGCAACTTTCATAATTCTGATAAAGATTTAGTTTCCAAATCATTTTTGATTTTTTTGAAAACTTCGTATTTCAGTTCTTGTTTTTCAAAATCTCCGATATGGGGTTCAATAGCATCCATCAGTCGTTTTGATGCTGATGAAATATCATTTTCTTGTCCTAAGTGTTTTATGGCACTAATTACAATGGCCAGTTCAATGGAGATTACTTCGTAAGAATTTTCAATAACTTTCTTACACAACCAAGCTGAATTGGTTCCCATGCTTACAACATCCTGATTGTCATTATTGTTTGGAATGCTGTGCAAATATGCCGGATAGGAAAGTGTTAAATTTTCTGCCGTGGTTGAGGTTGCAGTAAATTGGGCTCCTTGATATCCAAAGTTAAGACCCAATATTTCCGTATTCATGAATGGCGGCAACTTTTGATTCAGATGATCATTTAGTAAAAAGTTGATTTGTCTTTCACAAAGAACCGATAGCTTACTTACCGCTATTTTTAGTTTGTCCATCTCCAAGGAAACATAATCTCCGTGGAAGTTTCCTCCGTGGTAGACATTTTTCCTTTTCACATCGATGATTGGGTTGTCATTGACAGAATTTAACTCATCAATGAGGACATTTTCGGTATATTTGATCGTATCGTAGATTGGCCCTAAAATTTGAGGGAGGCAACGAAGGGAGTAATATTCCTGAACCCTTTCATGTATGACGCCATTGGTACCATCGGTGCCACTGTACATATACTTTTTACGATCTCTGGTTAGCTTGCTGTCTTTGAGGATTTCCCTCATTTTCTTAGCGACCCATTGTTGTCCAGCGTGTTTTTTTACTTTGTTGAGAGGAGCAGAATAATGATCGGTGAAAGTTCCACGCATTTCATTAATCATACAACTGATTTGAATACTATATTCAATGAGCTTCTTGGCATAAATTACATTGATAAGCCCAATGCCTGTCATAGAAGAGGTCCCATTCATAAGGGCGAGTCCTTCTCTTAAGTGTATTTGCAAGGGGTTTATTCCGAGGGACTTGAGGACAGAAGCGGTCTTCTTTATTTTACCCTTATAATGAACCTGCCCATAGCCACTCAATCCCAGTGCTAGATGTGCCAATTGAACCAAATCTCCACTTGCTCCTACACCACCGTGTTTGGGAATAATCGGATAAATTTCTTCATTAATAAATGTTCGGAGCAACTTCACAGTATCAGGGTGTACCCCTGAATATCCTAAGGAGAGGCTATTCAATCTGGCCAACATAATGGCTCGAATATAGAATGTGGGAAATGATTCCCCCATACCAGTTGAATGGCTCTGAATTAGGTTTAATTGCAGTTCTTTTCGTTTATCTACGGGAATCACGTATTTGGCCATTGGCCCAAAACCTGTATTGACTCCGTAGATGAACTTGTTTTCACAAAAGCTTGATAAGAATTCGTAAGAGTTTTGCACATTTGCAATAGCCTTGTCATCAAATTCTAATTCATTATTTTGGAAAACGATAGCTTCAAAAGTTTCAATATCGAGGTGCTTCCCTGTCAAAACGCAAGTCATAGTATCTTGCATTCCTTCTCTTCTGATTTTGTTAAAATAAAAGGCCTTAAAATTACACAAAGTTTTGTTAATATACCAATTAAATGAATAATTGGGAATGGCGAATTTGAACTTCGTCTTTTGAGCAATTGAATTGTTATAAGTATTTGTATATATAGTGCATTTTGTTATTCACATATTTAATTTGAATATGCTTCTTTTTAGACGCTTGGTTTTGTAATTGAAGGGTTATTATTTTTTATCGAAAGAAACTGTTTGGTAAAAAGCTCATTCCAATTCCTTAAATACGCTTGTTTTCAAATGCTCTTTATGAAATCACCAGTTTTTTTGTTCTGATTATTTACTTCTTGATTATCATACAATTATTTATTTAAAATAGAAATGTTTTCCATATTAAATTTTATATATTAATTTTGTTCAAGCCTTGGAGTTAAGCATTTTACAAAAAATATTATTGAAATTTGTTTTGAAATTGCTGTCTTTGGGCATCCATTCAGGTGAAAAATCCGTTATCGTGGTATTCATTTGTATTTAATTAATTGTGAAACTATAATTTTCTAGTCATGAAAAATTTATTCTCTTTAGTATTGCTGTTATCATTTTTAATTCTTGCACCAGATGCATTTGGACAAAGTAAATCAAAGATTTATAAAGCGGACAATATCGTTTGGTATGGCATTGACTTCTCCAATGTAAGGTTAATCGGATCCGAGGGTTTTACTGATCCTCGAGTTATTAAGGAATCCTTGTTTGGAAGGTGGAATGATTTGATTGTTGCAGAAGCAGACAAATATAACATTCCTAAGTATTACCAAAAAAACAATGTGTATTATGATCTAGATCCTGTCTTTGAAAGAAATGAGACAGTTGATTGGAAAAACTTGAAAACGAATAAATCTTATACACTTAATCCTGCTGAAATTCCAACTATGGTTGGTTTGTATTCTGAAGGTGAAGACAAAGAAGGTTTGGGTTTGGTTATGATTGTTGAGTCATTTAATAAAAGGACAGAAAAAGCAAGTGTCTATCTAACTTTCTTTGATATCGAGACGAAGGAGATTCATTCAATGAAAAAGTATGAAGGAAAGCCAGGTGGTTTTGGTCTTCGTAATTATTGGGCAGCAGGAATCAGAAGTGTTTTCGAGCAAAGTGCGAAGGATTACAAGTCTGATTTGAAGGCTTACAATAAGAAGAGAAAGTAGGGAAGGGTTCTCTCCCTGGCGGTCGAGATGACAGTTGGGGGCATGATTGTGATTGTTGTAAAGGAGAAATTTATTGGGGAGTTGAGAAGATCTCTCCCTGGCGGTCGAGATGACAGATGGGGGTGGTGAGAAGATCTCTCCCTAGCGGTCGAGATGCCAGTTGGTGAGGGTCGAGATGACTGTTGTGCAGGGGGTGAGATTACAGTTTAGAATGAAATGACAAATGAACCACGGATGCCGAAATTGGGGCTGTAGGAATCTCGATAATTGATTCGCCAAATGGCGTCGATTCTTAGGAAGTGGAGGATGTTTTCGAGGCCGATTCCCACTTCCATGTAGGGGATTTTGGTCAGTTCTCTTAATAGAATGAAGCCTTCGATTGGATCATTGTTCCATAAATTTTCAAGATTGGATAGTTGATTTTGTTGGGTCCATGAACCTAGCAGAATGCGATAATGGAGAATGGATCTTAATTTTAATTTGTTTATGATTGGTATTTTATCAAGGAAGAATCCATTGAAGTGTTGTTCCCAGAAGGCGGATTCGTATTCGTCAAAGGAATATTCGTAGGCCCAGAGCAGATTGAACCCTGATTTGTTTAAGAATGCGCTTTCATTTCCCTTTGTGTTGAACATGAAAAAGAAAGGCAGGTTTCCAGAACTAATTCCATATTCTCCTTCCATTATTGCATAACCCAGTGGAGCTGTTTTAAATCGGTAGGAAAGATTGGCTTTAAAGTAATGGGCTGAAAAGTTGGAATCGAAGAGGTTGGGGATTGACCTTTTATAGGATACTTGAATAATGGGGTATTTGCTACCAAGGCTAATTCTATTGAATGTCCCGTCTATAAATTTTTCTCTGTAGGCGTACCTTGCTTGAAATTCTACTTCACTACGGATGAAATTATCGTTTTCTGTGAGTGTGTAATTTGTGGTTTTAAAGTTGATTTCAAAATTGGGATCGACTCTTTGGTGAAAAAGAGAAAGGCCAAAAGTCAATCCGTTTTTTAGTTCATGTGCTCCCCAAACTTTTAGTTGATCGAATTCGAAGAGTTTGAATGGAATGTTTTTTCTTCTGAAGAGTTGGCTGTTCTCACCACCAAATTGATTGTTGGCCAAAGTGGAACTTAAATTTAGATTTGAATTTACATCTCTTTTAAATGATAAACCAAAAATAGTTCTTGGGTCTTTTTTGGGGAGGTAAAGAAACTCCAAGCCATATCGAAATTTTTGGTTTTTAAATCCGTAGCCAAGATTTCCACTAATTAGTATTTTCTTACTGAATTTTATGCCTGTTCTAAGAGCCAGGTTGAGGCGATCGCCATCTATCCAGTTTTTTTGATAGATGTTGTAGATGTTTCCAAATTCAAGTTTGCCTATTGGGACGAATCCGGAGAAAATAGAAATGAAAATTCGCTCGCCAGTTTTTACAATAGGAAGTTCTTTGGTTTTGTCGATGATTTCGAAAACTTGCTCTTCATTTTTGGTCAATCGTTCTGGTCGTTTGCTTTCCCAATAGGATTGGTCCTTCTTGTTTTTCCAAGCTTCCGCATCGTCGCTTAATTCCTTGTTTCCTTTCTTGTCTTTTAGTGCTTCCTTGATTGAAGCGCCTATTTTATAGTCATAATAGTTGATTTTTTTTCGAGCTTTTAGATTGGGCTTTTCTTTTTGGCTTTTGAAATAAGTACCGATTGCTGGTTCAGTCAATTCAGTGAACCGGGCGATGTGCGTTTCTTTAATTGGAAGCCACCAAACATTGATTGGGTTATTTGTTTGATCTGGATTTGCCTCTACCGTATGCTTTTTAAACTCTTGACTTAGGCTGAAATAGTCCACAAAATTTATGTTGACATCTGGCGGTGTTTTTATTGAGAATTTTTTAATTGCATAGCTGCCCCAATGTATAAATGCATTTCCATAAAACCCTTTTTTTAAAATTCGTTTGGGACTAAAGCTGATATTGAAATAGCAATCATTGTCAAAACAAACGGTATCTTGAATCTGGTAGTTATAGGCATTGAGGGCAGTGTTGGCAATGGGGCTTAAAAATTCATCGTTGAAAACATCGATCCAATTGTTGTAGATGTTTGCTTCATTGGAAAATGATTCTAGAAAAGGGTCGATGGTTTTGTTTTCGAATGCACTCATTTGTGCGGCCTCTAATTCTTCCTGCTTGAAATAGGGATCCGCCTTGAAGCTCAGTTTACTTATCTTTTCAGATATGAAAATTGGTATATAAGGAATGTCATTACTGGAACTGTCAATGTTTTCAAAGATGAAGTCAAATTGATTCAATACTTTCTTTTCTTTCCATTCTTCGTTTAGGTTCTCAAAATCTAGTTCTAGTTTGTTGTATTTTTCGCACTGAAACTGGGCATGCTTTTCGTAATTATTTTCTGATTTACTTTTGATTACTTTGTCCATTATCGATGTGGCTGGATCTTCTTTCTTCCCTTCAGCGAGAACGACAATTTCCATCATTTTAAAAGCCTGTGCTTCCAGTTTGATGATTAGTGGTTGTGTGTTTTCTTGAAATTTTATTCTCAATATTTCATAAGACAATGCACTGATAATTATTGAGTCGGGTGAAAGGTCATTTGGGATTTCAAGATAAAAACGCCCATCGATATCGGCCGAGGTTCCAATGCTTAGGTGGTTGGACAGAACGATGTGGGCAAATGGCACGCCTTCTTCGCTTTCGTTGTCTACAATGATTCCTTCTAGAGTGACATTTTGAGCCGCTGTAAATTGGCAGGAAAACAATAGAAACAAAAGAACAGCGTAAGCAAACCTACAAAGGCAGAACTGGGAAAATTCAATGGTTTGTAGATTCATATAAAGTAGATACCGTTTGTAAACGGATTTATAAACATCTTTTTTGAAAATTTATCTGTTTCGGCCAATGTAAAAAGAGTAAATATTGAGTTTTTGGCTAAAAATTTGAAGCGTATGTAAATCTCAAGTACTTAAATATAGCATGAAATGGGGGATTTAGCAATTAATGAATGTTTCGTTAAACAAAAAAGTTGATCATCAAATTATACTAAGATTTAGAAAAAAAAAATCTGTATTCAATTTCTGTATTCAATTGTACTAAATTTCCGAAATATGATTCCTTTAGATTTTATTAATATTAATTTTATAGCTGCAGTCTCAAATTTCACAAAACCAAACATGGCATACAATCAAAAAATAATTTTATTGTTTCTGATCGCCCTCATCGATTTTGTCAAAAACTGTTTTTTGCCCGTTTTTATAGGTCTCATAAAGATTTTGATACGCTCTGTAATAGACGCCTTCAAATGGCTGTCCGTCGTTAAACAAGCATTTTGCAATTTCTTTACCTTCCTGATTGTACCACATTCGATGAGAAGTATTGTTGTCGTGGTAATCGATAACAGATTCTAGATCTTTTAGATTCGTATTGATAAAATAGTAGTTTATCTTTTCCAGCACTCCTTTTTCATAAAAGTATTTGGAAGCACCATCTATGGTAATTCCATCAAAGGGTTTTTCATCAATGATAGAAACCTGGGCAATGACGTTCAAATCATAGTCAAAGTATATTTCTTGCCCAATTTGTTTTCCATTGAGATATTCTTCTTGTCTGTCTCTAAAGATAAAAAATCCATTGAATGGACGATCTTCTTTAAAAATCCCTAGGGCCCTTACGTTTTCATCAAGGTCGTAATAAACAGCCTCGCCTTCTTTCTTTCCATTCTTGTAATTCTTCTTAGTTAGAATAGTCGTAATGAATCCATCGATGTCGTTAAACTCAAAGAGTGTCCCTTTTACAATCTCATTTGGATAGACACTATCTGCTTTATAAAAAACGTCCCCAATTACATCTCCATTTCGATTGTAGAATACTTTCTTTAAAGGAAATTCAGAATTTAAGCCATCAAGTTGATAAAACACTTCTGCTCCTTTTTCTAATCCATTGTGATAGGGAAAATATTCTGAAACTTTTGTTCCATTTAGATAAGTTGAAATAAGCTTCATATAAATTTTACGCTCAAAGTTTGCAAACTGGCCGTTAAAAGGTTCGTCTTGTTTGTAAATTCCAGTAGTGACTAAAGTGTCATTGTAATAGGTTTCCACGATTCCATTGACAATGCCATTTTCATAAACCATGGAACTGGTTTTTTGCCCCAAATCATTGTACCAAATTGCCCTGCCATGAAGGGTTTCTTCTTGTTCTGCATTTATAGATCCTTCCATTTGCAAAATGCCATTTATATAATAATCCTTAATTGCAAAAAGTGAATCATTGATAGACTTTGTATGGCGATAAAAATGTGCTTTTTCTTTGGACGTTTCTTTCCAGTTTTTACTGAAATAGGTTGTTTGAGAATAGCAAGATGTGTAGATTAACAATAATAAAATAACTTGTTTGATTCTCATTTATGGAGTTTGATTGGTTTTGGAATTCTATTGGCCATTTGCTTGTCTTTTTGCATTGTTTACAAATCTAAATTTTCAAAATATTCCAAATTGGATTTTAGCTCTTTGTCATTTGGTAAGTTTTCTATTGCGATCCTAGACCACATTAATGCATGCTTCAGTTTGTTGCCCAGCATGCAAAATGTTATGATGGCTTTGTAAACATTTTTGCTTTTGGGACTATCTTTTTGTTTCTCTAATAAATAGTCGAATCCATTTTTTGGACCGCTAGATGCTGCTTTAATGCTGGCATAGAGACTCAGCATATTGTAGTGGTTGGGGTCTGTCTTTTCTACTGCTTTAATAAATGCTAATGATTTACCCTTATTCCCTTCTTCAAATGCTTGTTTGCTTGCTAAAATTAATTTATCATTGTCGCCTTTGAATTTTGCAATTTCATTCTCGAATCCAGTCGTAGACACTTTGGTCTCATCAAAGGATTTAGCTTTTATTATTTGATCGCAAATGTTCATGCAATTTTCAGAATTCTTGCTACTAGAATTGTTTAGCAGTTTTTTAGTTTCTTTGGCGAGTTTAATAACGCTCTCTGAATCTGATCCAGATTTAAATAGAAAATTTAAGTAGACAAATTGATCCATTTCAATTTTATCAGATTTGGCTAAAATCTTTTTAAATATGCTTTCAGTAATCTTTGGATCTGAATCTAGGCTTACTAAAACACGCGCCTGATGTCTTAATAATCTAATGTCCTCTCCAAATTTAGCAATTGCATTTTCTATTATTGGCTTGGCGTCTTTATTTTTTTGTTGTTCAATTAAAAATCCAATGTAATCCAAAACCAGTTTTAATTTGTTTGGTTTTTTTGTAATGCGTTCTTTAATGTACTTTTCATAAAAAGCTGTGTTTCCGATACTGGCTTGAAATTCAGCATAAGTCTGTATTAAGTTTTTTGATTTTGGATATTTCTTTAAAGCCTTTTTGTAAACGTTCTCTATTTTTTCTGTAGAAGAATCATTCATCCAAAGGGCATGTAGATAGTCACTGTATGTTTGCTCCGTTTTTTTTATAGCCAAGCATTTTTTGTATGCTTTTATGGCATTTTTATAGTCGTCTAACTTGGTGGACAATAAATCAGCATATTCATTTAGATGTGTTCTGTTCTTTGGTGCTAACTTAATTAGTCTTTTGTATAATTTTTTTGATTTCTCTAAATCTCTATTTGAAATGCTTAAAAATGATGCATAGTTTTCTAAGCAATCTTCATTATTGGGGCTTTGCTCAATTGACAATTGCATGTATTTGTTTGCATTGTCATTGTCGTTGAAAGAATGCCAATAAAGGCTACCTAAACTAGAATAAATAGTTCCCTTAAGTTGTGGATCTATGTTTTCTATCTCTAAAACTTTTAGATATATTTCTTCAGATTTTTGGTGATTATCAAAATCATATTGATAGGCTTTGGCGAAATGATACAGATTGTTTATGGTAGGATACAACTGGACTCTTTTTTGTAAGGTCTGCTCTATGGTTTCTTGTTCAGGTGTATCTATATCAAAATTCACTAAATAGTCTTCGATGTCATTTAGGATGTTTTCTGAAATTGATTTAGAGATGAAATCTAATTTGCTCAATTCTGATTCTAATTTTGTTGAGTCATAATCAAAATCTAGCAGTGAAGTAGAGTTGTAAATACTAGGGTCAATGTATTCGAAATCTGGATTTTCATTAAGACTAAGGAACTCTAAAGATTTCATTGAAGGAATATCTAACTGTAGCGATTTAATTTGATTATGGTCTAAATCTAAATTTTTTAAGTTTTTCAATTCCGTCAGAAAGGTTGGGACTTCAGCTATTAGATTGTTGTTTAAAACCAAATCTTCTAATTGAGTCAGTTTCGTAATGAATTCAGGAATAACAGAAATTTTATTGTCGCTTAAATCCAAGCTTATAATGTCAGGGTTGTCCAATATGGATAAGGGCACCTCCATCAATCCATTGTCAAACAGTTCTAGATGTAGCGCCTCTTTTTCCTTTTTGAGTTTTAATGTTTCCTCGGGATTTTTATCAAATATTGAGTCTGCCCACTTTATAAAATCTGGATGTTTTGCAGTTTTTGTGATACTCACTATTTCATTGCAAAGTATTTTTTTATGGACGAAATTTTTAAATTTAGAGATGCTTTTATCCAATCGCTTTGTTGCTTTTTTCGCACTTATTTGATGCTTTGCAGCCAAGTCTTCTATTTGCCATTTGTTAATATCAGACCAAATGGTTTTTGCGGTTCTGCCATCGTCTATGCTATTTGGATTTAACACCTTTCCAGTCGTAAGTTTGCAGGCAAAATCTTCCATAGAGTTTGCTATAAAGTTGGTTTGGCCTTCACTACCGACAAAGACTATTGGAGGTTGACTATTTAGGCCTGGATAAAACCATAAAGCAATAGAGCCCCCTGTTCCATCATCTCCAAAGGCTAAAAATCGATCTTGGTATTGGCTGTCAAAATCGAATCCAAACCAATCATTTAAAAAATCAATTTGTTCGAAATCCTCGTACAATTCAATGTTGTGAAGTTGAATGTTGTATGGTTCATTTTTTTTCTCCCATTCGTATAACAATCTCAGTGTTTCTATTGAATTTTTACTAGCTTTTATTTTCATTTTTAAATTTCAGACTGTCTATAATATTCGATGCTAAATTTGGTTTTTTGCCTTATCCTAAATCCAATTATAATATTGAATAACTTCGGTTTTATTATGAATGAAAACTGAAATTTCAACCACTCCAAATTCAAAATAAACGTGTCCGGCAATGATTCCTATAAATCGTAGTTCCTTAAATTTTATGTCAATACTTTTTAAAGTTTCTTCTAAGATTTTATCCAGGTAATTCTCTTTTCTATGATTGTTTCTAATGTCACTCATTTATTCATTCATTGTTATCATTCCATTTATTTCTCCAAAATTTTATGGCTTGTTGGCAATGTTCCAATTCATCTTTATACATAGATGCATCAGTCATCATTTCTTTTTCATAATCCCAGGTTTCTTCTATTTTATTGTATTTATTATAGAACAATTCCAATAAGACTACAATCAACTTTATTTGTTCTTGATGATAGTCTTGAAACCTGTCTCCAAATTGATTTGGGATTAATTGACTTAAGAAGCCTCTTTTATAACTATCCCATTTGTTTTCTTCACCAGACAATAATAATTCTAACAATTTTGGCATATAATACCGTAGGGCCTTTTGTGAAAATGCCTCAACAGACATATAGCAAATACTAAAATGGTCAACCGTCAAGGTTTCTAATTTTATTATTTTTTCATGTGTTTCTTGTGTCTCTTCACAGGATAAACAATGTCCAGGTTTATCTACTGCTAAATCTGGTCTCCGCTCTACAAATGTACTGTAGAGCAGTTGTTTTATTTCTGGCGTTAAGAGTACTTCGTCTTTTGCTTGTTGAATGCTTAATGGATTATTTTGAGAAGATGATTCGTCAATAATACAATCTATGGCATAAGAATCTTCGGATGTTGGATAATTCCCTTTTTTACTTTTTACAAATTCACAATTATAGAAAGTGCATTTCACGAAAGTACTATCAACAAATGAAACACCTGCAAATGTGCAATTGACAAAAATACATTCTTTGAGGTCAACACAATGAAATTCATTCCAATAAAATGAGACCTGATGGAAAGTACATTTCTCAAAGTCAGCTTTCACTATTTCATATTGTTCAATGTCTTTATACGATTGCTTAGAAATGTAGTTGTATTCTTTCCAGGTCGGTATCATTTGTTTTCAGTTATTAGCATGAAGCGGCTTGCTTATTTTTTTTAAAACTGGATAAATAACTTCTATTTGGCATTTTTTATTTAATTAACTTTCCACCCTTCTCCGTTGGAGTAAGTTTCGTATGAAATTTTATCATTGAAGTAATTCCATTCCTCATTCGTTTTCATTTCATATGCCTCTCTCGCAATAGAAAGTAGTGCCTCAAATTCCAAATCTTTGGGGAAGCTTTTGGCATTTTTTAGAACTTTTTTATAAAATAAATTTCCATTTGCAACAACACAGCATCTGCAATACAAGAACCAATCATTTGAAAAATATTTTCCTTCCCTATAAGCTTCTTCTCCAATTTCTTTTGCATGTTCAAGTGTATCTAAAGTGAATAGTTTTTCGCTCATAATGTCTTCGAATTTTTCGATTTCAGATACTTCCATTTCAGATAAGGCTTGAACAGAATACTTTAAGACGGCATTGTCGTCACCAGTCTTTTTCCAGTTTAAAAGGTTGATTATTCTCCAAAAAATTTCATCGTTCATTTTCATAGCGGACCAGTCTGGTTTTTCATAGCTAGGAGGGACGCCCACTTTGTATCCTTTTTTTAGTTTCGATTTTACAAGCTTTTCTATTTGCTTTTTTGCTGTTTCTACATCTCCACAATCTTTCTCATTTGTTCGAGGACTTGAACCTATTCGACCGTTTGAGGTGATGTATCCTGTTCCTTTAAGTTCTATGGTCCAAAATTTATTGGACGTGTCATCTTGATAATAAAGCTCGTGTTTCATTTTACTTAAAATTATGCTTTAAGCATTGGTGCAAAAATATCTGCACTTAATAATCTGTTCCAGCCATCGCTGGTATTTTGATAAATCGCTTTCATCCTTGTTTTAATTCTTTGCCTGAATCAATAATTCTAGCGTCTTTTCATAATCTTCTAAATCTCTATTGTTTTCGTCATATAGAAGTTGCCATTTGAAATTGGGAATTAAGATCCTTTTATTTGGTACTTCTTCCCATTCTGTTTCTAAGCCATTTTCGTTTAAAGTAGCCACGATTTGCTTTCCGACAGCTATGGTTACTTCATCACTTTCATTGTCCACTTTTTGAAAGGCAATGTATAAACTTGGATTTTCTTTTTGAATGGCCCTAGCCAAATCTTGCTCATGATAAAAACAATATCCATCTGAAATGACATTCTGTTTGCGTAAACTCCTTTCCACTTCTACTGCTTCATTGTGTCCATCGCCAGAGGTGTATCCAGCTTTGTGTAGAGCGATGATATTATTTTTACAGAGTTCATCAAATGCTTTAACTAGTTTTTCAGTGTCTGTTGGTTTTTTCCAGTTCTTGCTTTCTTCAGTTAAGGATTTAAACTCGTTCTCAATTTTTTCAATTGCCCAATCCTTGGAAATTTCTTCTTCAAATCCATTGTCTTCAATTTCTTCAATAATATTTTCTTTGATTTCTTCAAAGGAAAGAAATCCCATTCTAACTTGGTCGTAAATTGATTCATTGATAAATTCTTGGTTCTCTGTCATTGCAATGCGTTTTGCTTAAATTATTTCAGTTAAATGAAAAATGGCTTGGTCATACCATTAATTGTTTTTATTTCTAAATGGATGGTGAAATCTATTTTACCATTCTTATCAAATAATTGTGTTTTCATTTCATAGTCTCCAGTATCATTTTTGAATTTAAAAACTTCAAAGTTTTCTTTTGATACATACAAAATTATGTTTTTATAATTTGGTTCTCTCGCTTCTAATATTTCATGATAAACATCTATTGATATCGAAAACTGTTTAAAAAAGAATCTTGAAATCTCTATTTTTATTGTTTCGATAAATAGGAATGTAAGATCGAAAGCAATATTATAAATGCTAATCATGGTCTAAATTCTTATTCATAAATTCTACCATCCTCCAACAGGTAACCAATAAAAGACCAATCACTTGCTTCTTCCAAATCATTGTCAATCATGCATCTAATCCCACAAGACAGATTGGAATGAGGTTTGAAATTGTACCAACGGTTTCCTGTTTCAGAGTTTATACCAAATTCTTTGTATTTATCTTTTAATTGCTTGCCTCTCATCTTATTTAGTTCTGCTGCTTGAAACTTTATCACTTCCAATGTAAAAGCAAGTCCCTCCAAATCAGACGGTGTGTTTTTGTCCACTAAATCTTTAAAATCAGGATTCGTCATTTTTCGACTCCTCCCATTTTGACGGGGCGATTGAGTGATTTCCAACCATTGTTCATCAAAAGGAGATGGCTTAGTGGTAAAAGCCTTTGCCAGCATATCAATTATCAATTCAAATGAAATCGTCTTGTTTTGTTCTTCTAAAACTATCTTGTGCAATGCCAACAGGTATTCTTCCAAATCTCTTTCCAAACCTTCTATTCGTTGAAACAAAACATCGTAAAATTTTTCTATGGTCATCATTTGTTTTTTATTTCTTGAATCATTTTAGAACTGTTTTCTTTTTCGTACTCAAAATTGGCCACACAAAACTCTAATACTTTTATAGCTTTTTTGTGTTGTCTATTGTCATAAAATGATTTGCCACAGAGATACAAATTTTGATGCAAAGCGGGCTCATTTTTTACAAGTTTGTATGCTTTCATAAAGGCCTCCAAGGCTTTGTCAATATCTTGTGGTGTAATTCTGAAATGGCAAAGGCCGATGTTGTTGAGGGTTCTCATTTTTCGATCATCCCAACTGTGTCTTGGGACTGTTTTTTCTAAAATTGGAAGTACTTCTTTATAGGCTTTTTTCTTTAAGAATTTATTGGCTATGTCCATATAGTTATGAGCTTGAATATCCGTATGGTCGATATATTTTTCGGCATATTCAGCCGCCTTTTGATAGTCCTTCTTTTTGAAATATTGTTTATACAATGCTTTGTAGGCACTAGAGTTGGGCTTGTCTTTTATGGTTTTTTCTAAAACTTCTATTCCATTTATTTTTAACTGTTGGCAAATATCTATGACGTAGTCATGGTAGCATCCATCCCAACCATTTTTCTCTGCCTGTATAGATTTCAAATAATAGTCTAAAGCATCTTTGTAGTTTTCATTATCTTTGTAAATACTTGCGATATCTGAATAGAATTCTTCAGGTGCATCATGAACTTCCAATAATTTTTTAAAGGTTTCGATGTTTTTTGGATAAGTTTGTAGTTCAGCTAAGTCCTTTAAAACGTTTAAATTTTTAGGATCTAATTCAGCTGCTTTCTTTAAATATTCTTTTCTTAGTTTATGATTGATGCTTTCTGTAATATCGTATGTTAGCTTTTCATTTTCTGATAACTGATAATATCCTTTTGCGGTAGGTGTTTTTGATATTTCATCAAGGAGCTGTGCTTTAGTTTTTTCATATTTTTCCTTCTGCTCAGATGCGTACTCTTCCTTTTCATCTTCAGGGTTTGGGTAAAATTGATATTGCCACTTATCAAAAGGTTTCTTATATTTCTTAACCGCCTTTTTTACCAACTTATTCACCTCTTTATTGTCTTCAATTTTCCATTTTTTTACTGGTGTAATTCCTAAATCTTCTTTCATCCATTTTCTGAAAGTTAAAAAATTTGGTCTGTATTCTAAAGTATCCTCAAAGAACTCTTTTTTTGTTTCAAAATCATCAATGTCATACATTCCGAAGTAAAAACTACCGTCATTGGGTTCTTGTCCAAAGCTCAGTATTTTAATCAAGTCTTTAATGTCACAGGCTATGATGTCTATTTGTCCTTCACTTCCAAAGCAGATAATGGGTGCTTGATTGACATCTTTATTGCCATTGGAAAACCAAAAAGCATATCTAGCGCCGGTACCATCTGCTCCTGCAAAAACTTGGAAGGACTGAGCATATTCTTTTTTTTGTTCGTCGGAAATGTCATACAACCAAGTTTCAAAAAAATCGTCTTCGTCCTCTTCTATCCAAAATGATTGAGCATAGCTTTCACCGCCATATTGTTTATCGAATTTTTTAAGTTCTTTGTAATAGTTAACAGGTTCTTTATTTGCATTTTCATCCTCTTTATTGCCTGTAAAGTTCTTGTCTTTTGTTTCTTTATAGCCTTTTTTTATTTTGTTTGCGACTATTTTATTGGCTTCTTTTAAGGCAACTTCTGTACTTTCGAAAGTTTTGGTCTTTGATTGACCTTCGGTACCTATTTTACCATAGACCACAATGAATTTTTTCTCGACTACTTGGATCGTCCAAAATTTTTGAGACGTTTCGTCTTTGTATTCTAGTTGTTTTTTCATTTTGAATAATTTCAATTGCCCTTAGAACTAAATTGCCAATGCAATTTAGGCTACAATATTGAGATAAATATTGGACAATTGACAAGTGTTGTTGGCAAATTTATATTCGTAAAATTTGTCGAAGGTATATTGGCAACATTGTATATGAAATGCTTTGGATATTTTACAATAACAGCCCTATTCGTTGAATCTCTTCCCTTATATTGGTTTTGGAATTTTCATCGATAGAATATCCATTTGATACAATTTCGAAGCAAGTATCATGAAAGAAAAAAATGAAATGCCTGTATTTTGAAAAATATTTCTCTTTATGGGCTGATTGAACTGAATTGATCTTATTTAGTTCAATGATCCATTCAGATTCTAATACTTCCTGAATTGAGTAAGGCTCAAGTCCATATTTGTAGAGTGGATGCCCTTCTGTAGTTTCATCATTGGGGTTTCCGAATTTTAATTGAGCGAAATTTGTAAATTTTATAGTAGCGATTCCTTTATCTTTTTTGTTTCGAAGATGAACAGTTGTTCCATCCCAATTGGGATGGATATTCCTGGTGTAAAAAGTTAAATACAGGTTGTGCTAATTTGATAAAATTGTCGGCATAGGAGCGCCGACGTCAAAGTTGAATTTTTCTTTAATTTGTTTGATCTGCATCTTTATAAGCTTTCATGATTGCCTAAAAATTGGTTGGGATGCTGATGAATCTAATAGGGTTGTCATGGCTTTTAGCTTTCCATTTCAATTTGTGAAACTTTCCCCTCTTTATTCATTTTTATAGCAATGATGTATTGAGTTAACTCTTTTGAAATTGTAAAATCAAGTGTCAGGGCCTCTTCTTCTTTTGTCGGGTCAATTATCATTCCTGTAAAATGCATTTTACTAAGTATGGCTTCAAGTAATTTCTTTTTAGATTGTTCTGAATCAACTCCCAATTTAGTTAGATCTGTTTTGTCAAATTCCTCGAAATGATGCTCTATATATTCAAAGACTTCTCCTTTCTTATTGAAGGATTTTATTATGGGTTTATAGGAATTGTCTATATATTGTTCAAAATTATCTATCAGAAAATCTGCAGCTTTTACATCTTTTTCTTGGATTTTTTTAGTTGAAAAATAAGCTTTTTCAAAAAGCAGCAAAGGGAATATAATTGCACTTTTATACTGCAATTCACATTCATAGCATTCTTCAATTTTATCAATGTCGATGTCTCCGAAATATTTCGACTTTATTATAATCATTTCGATAATTTAATTAACTCTTCTTCAAAATTATTGAGATTTTCGTGCAGTCCGCTAATGAATCTTTCACTATTTCCATCCTCGCTCTTACCAATTTCTTTCAAGGACCACATTGGTTCTCCCTTTTCATTGTAATTTCCATTGTCAATCAGATTGGCCACTTGCCACATTATTCCTTTTGCATAAGAGATTAAAAAATTATTCAATTCCAATTCACCAATTGTTCCTTTTAATTTGTTTGATACATCAAAAATATTGCCCTCATAATTTTCATCTACATCATCCGCTAATCCCATGTTTTCTTCAACATCCGAAACTATATCAGCTAGGCCTTTTAAAAATAAAAACCTAGCAAATTGTGGAATGTTTTCTGTTGTCTCACTTAAAGCCCAACTTAGTGGTTTTTTGGCACCGGAATCTTCTAGTTTTTGGAGCAGTATTTCCAATTTATTTCTCTGCTCCTCTGTTAATTTGTCAATTTTACTCTTATAATATTGATTGCTTTCA
The DNA here is from genome assembly GCA_937927195.1 of uncultured Chitinophagales bacterium. GTDB lineage: Bacteria > Bacteroidota > Bacteroidia > Chitinophagales > UBA2359 > JAHDGP01. The sequence goes on along the minus strand of CALBCY010000069.1, from coordinate 49,240 downwards.
GATTCTGCAATGTATTTATTTATTATGTTCATTTTCTATTTAAGTCAGTTATTAATAATGGATTCTCTTTTTTTAATTCGTTGATTAGGTTTTCAACTTCTGTTGTAGTAGAATTTGCTTGCAACCTTTTTAATTCATTCTCTGTAATGCCTACGAGTTGTAAAAATGAAAGGCTTCCATGGGGTGTTTCAATCGTTCCCAGTTGAGGATCAATGGTGAAAACGAAGCCGACGATTTTAGTTTCGGTATTTAGCCTAATGGGGCCATTTGCAGGAATGAATTGATTCTCTTCAAACCACCTCCCGCTTTTAAAGACATATCTGGCTAGGTTGTTCATTATCTGGATGACCCATAAAGGTTCTCCCTTGTCCTCTTCAAATGGTTTTAATCTGAATGTAAATTCAAAGCCCCATTTACTAAATTCCCCTCCAACTTTGTTTTCATTGTAGTAAAGTTCTGACATACCATAACTTATAATATGTTTGTGCACAATATTACCATCAGAATCATAAATGCTAGCCCCGTCAATAGGATCAGTTCCACCAATTTTGAAATGAATGCCACACAATGGGCCATAATGTTTGGGTTCAGTATTTCCATAAATTCTTCGCAAAGAATCATCTATTGATTTCCACCCAACAGCATCTTCTTCTTTGAATTTACTTCTATATGTTTCTTTGTCCATTTTATTTTTTATGTGGTACAATTACTTTTCATTTGTTTGTCCCAATTAGGCACAAGGCTACGATGGTAGTTGGCTGGATATTATGCATATTCTTTGTTTATGCAATTTTAACCACTCGACATTTTTGACACAATGGGTATTCATCCAGCAATGGTTTGATTCGATTGTGCATTTCATCAAAGCTGGCACCATACAAATAAAGAGCAGTTTCTTCTCCTTCCCAATGACTAGCGATGTGACCTGTTTTGAAATCTCCAAGCAGACGTTCGATTTCTTCATAAACAAAATTTACATCGCATTCTTCGTAAACTTTATCGGCTAGATCTTTACCATTTAAATATAAGCCCAAGCCTTGATGAACACCAAATGGAATGTATTGTACATCAGCATTTTGATCTTTTGGGTAAATGATTATTTTTGAACCTACTGGCGCTAACATAGATTCCATGATCTCTATGATTTTCTGTATGTTTGAATCAGAAGCATCATTAAGGCTTAACTCTATATCGCAAGATGCTATTTCACCAGTCGATTCTTGAGCTGTTCCACCACCAGTGGTTTCTCCTTTAATTTCTTGTTTTTCGAGTGTTTCCTGCAATACATCCTCTAATTCATGACGGTGCATTGGTTGTAGTTTCGCGTTTAGATTGATTGTTAAATTTGTCATTGTGTTTTTTTTGCTTAATTATAATTTACTAATGTAAATTGCATGTTTTTTTTTATTTCTCAGTCTTTAGATATCCCTTCTTTAATTTCTGTTCTATTAGTTTGTCGCCTGCTTTATAGCACTCCTTTTCCGTTTTAAAGGTTTTTTCTGATTTTCTACCTTCTGTCCCTATTTTACCATAAGTTACAATATAGGCTTCACCATAAAATGCAATCCCCCAAAATTTGTGTGATTTGTCGTCTTTAAACTCCAAATAGGTATTGTGTTTTTCTGCTTGAATAAATTCTAAGGCACTTACAAAAGCATCCTTTAATTCCTCATCCAATGGGTCATAAAAAGTGGAAATGTGCGCAAACTTGTTCAGCCATTTTTTATTGCTCTTATGTTCTTTTATCCAATCTTCAGCTAATGGATTGGCACAATAATAAATAGAACGATAGCCTTCCGCTTGATATCCATACTTCAAAAACCAGTCGCAAATAGTTTCCAACATGCATTCTACTTGCTCTTTTGAAAACTTTAGAACTGGATTTATATTGCTCTTATAATCAGTAGAAAACAAGCTTGTATAGATGGCATCAATGACCTGTTGATTTTCTTTGGTGGGTGCCTGTTTTACCGTTTCTATCAGAAAGTCAAACGTTTTGGGTTGATGTGCTGAGTTCAAAAAGAATTTTGCGGCTGCTTGTTTAGAATTTTTCCACATACTATCATTTCTAAAATCAGCTTCAGGAATATTCAGCAGTGCTTTTGCAATCTCTTTGTTTGGGTCATCGTCGTCTTTTAAAAGTTTTGAGAATTGCTCACCAAACATTTCATAACTAATGTCATAATCGGCCAATTCTATAAAAATGAATAGCCTAATTAGGGCTTCTTTTTTGTTGAGAATATTGGCCTGCCATAAATAAACAAAATAGCGTTTTGCTAGTTCATGATTTTGAATGTTATGGGCAGTTTCCAATAAAATATCGGGTGTAAATTCTTCTAGGATAGATACTATTTTTGAATGATACTTCGCTTTTTCTTGAGCTGTTGTTTTAAATCGATCATAGCCTGCAAAAGCATTGTTTAGCTTTTCTAAAGCTGCTTTAATGTCTTCAATGTTTTCATTTTTTATTCCTAATATCGATTGTATGTCTTGATATTCTTTGCTGGTCTCATTTCCTTTAAAATAAAATTTAGCTACTTCTTGCAGCTTTTCTTTATCACTTACAAAGTCTCTAACATCCCAAAGTAATATTTCAGCAAATTGTTTTTTATGTGGTGTTTTGAAATGGTTTTTATGCTCATATAATTCGGCAATAAGGATGTTGGCATATTTCGTTTTGTCTTTCTTTGAGGTGTTTGGATTACAAGACAAAACATAAGACAACAATGGAATGTTTTTGTCTTCGTCTTTAATTAACTCCTCAAAATCTGACCAATTGTTGCATTTGTTTAAGTTGTTTTTTAACCAACGCATCCGCACTATTAAATTTTCTTCTACCTTAGGGTATATGCATATTGATTTCCACCACAGTTCTAAGTTTTCTGGTTTGTAATTTTTATAGACTTGTTCTATGTAAACTAAAAATGACCTTCGTTTTAAAAATAAATTTTCAAAGTCTTTTTCACCACTGGAGCTAGTTCCTATTTTCAGGTCATAAAAGGCATTGGTTCTTTTGAAGAAGGCCAAAGGTTCTCTTAATATTTCTAATTCCTCAGTTAACTTGTTTACTTCAATTATTTTAACGACTTCATGATAACGTTGGTCCAATGTAGCCCCAAAATGATTTAGCCAATACAGTGCTAAGTGGGGATCATCCTTGAACACCTCTTTTTCTTTTTGAAAAACTTCGTCTGTATTTTCAATTTCGAAACTCACTGTTTTTCTATGTGCCCAGTTCATGTACAGCATTGAAATTCGAATATACCTGTTCATCAATTCTTCAGCACTAAGCATTAATTTTAGTGGCTTTTGCTTATAGTCGATTCCAAATTTAGTTGGCATTTTTACTTTTAACTTACAAATAGAATAATCTTCGTGGCTAACTCCATAGGTGCCACTTTTACCCCTTAAGTCATTGACAACCCAATCACCACTTCCAGGATAAATGCCATTTCCTTTTATTTCATTATCTTCTGAGATACCTAGTTCCTCACAGCCTGCATAAGCGGGATAAAAGTTTCCCCAATTTTTCATTCTCCGCTCAAATTCAAGTTGGTAATATTCATCTAAATTGACGACCGTTTCTTCGATGTTATCTGAAAGGAATTTCTTGCCTTCTTTTAAAAAATCAAAAACAATAGGGTGCTCGACATTCATCGAATCGTATTTGTCTTTGCTGAAAATACTTGGTTCTAAAACAGCATTGCTGAATGGACCTACTTCTTTCTTGAAATCAAAGCAAGGTTTAAAACTTGACGCGTTTTTATTTCTATGTAATAAAATATTTGTTTCAGCCGATCCATTGATGTTAAAATTATTACGGTCTTTGGAATAGGAACATGCAGCAAGTTCTGTTACTATAAAATCTCCATCTATTTGGAGGTATTCAAAGCCACCATTCATTAATAAGTTTTGAACAATGACATTGCCTTCAATGATAAGAAATGGATTGTTTGAATATTTTTGATTGGAAGAGGAGGTGAAAAATAATGTTCCATTTACTTTAAGGTTTCCACGAAGCAAAAGAGATTGGTTCCTTGACAAAATAAGGTCACCATCTACTTCCCAGTCGTCCTCTATTATTTCACAATTCGTTTTTAGGAATCTTTTCTTGTTGTAGTCACTTTTTAAATATTCTTTTAGTTTGGCATTGTTGTTTGACAAATTTTCTTTGAGTTTGAAAGCATCGTCATTGCTGCTGATGTGGTCGATGAAATCTTTGATTCTTTTCATTTCAGTTGGATATAAATCAACTGTTGATTCTGGCCTTGTTTTGTTTAGCCATTCCATTCTGGATTTTTCATCTTTAAAGAATTGTAAATAATGAATCTTGTCATTTCCGGCAATCCAAATGTTTGCATAGTTTTTGTAGCAGTCTACTATGTGCTTAAAATAATTCCCTTGGAAGCAGAAAGATTCTAGAGATTTTTGATTGTTTAAATCTGTCAAGTTGTTTTGACTGAGAAGTTCGATTATTTTTTCAGTATCGTATGGTTTGAGCTTTGCTTTTTTGTAAGATTTCGCTTTCTTTTTGAAAAACTCTTCCAAATCACTTGAATATTTTAACGCCTCAGATTCTTCAGTATTTGCATATATTTTATTGAAATTTTTCAGTGTAAAAACTTTGGTGGCTAAGTAAACAGAGGTTTCCAAATTTTTGAGTACTATGAATGCAGCCTTCCATTCCATTGGATCGTCCCCTTCTTCATTGACATAAAAGTAAAGTCGATTGACATTAACTAGATTTGCATAAAATGAGCCTATAGGAAAGTCAATTTTACCCTGAGGAACGTTTATAGGAAAATTGGGCCTTGTTGCTTTGATCAGTTCAGGTGCTTGAAAATATTGAATGGCATCTTTTGTAACAGGGTATTTATTTTTGAAGTCCACCTCGCTCATAAACCATTTAAGGCTGTCCGAATCTTTATAATATGTTTCAATGTTTTTCCTTCCTTCTTTAAACTCTTCAATTGTCTGGAAGGTAGAATATATTTGTTTCGTCCCAATAATTTTTTCTTCTAAAAGAAAATAATTGTGAGTGACAACTAATAAGTCCTCCTCGAAAAAGTTGACCTTTACGCAGGATTCAGCAGCTGAAAAACTATGTTGCTGTTTATAGATATCTGCTTCATATTCTTGTTCTAAATTTATGGACTTTCCTGCGATTTTCTCTAAAATGAATTGTTCAGTGACCCATTCGAATCCCAATGTGAATAGCATCCATAGTTTTGGCATAAGGGTTTCTAATACTTCAAAGTCATTCGTTTCTTCGCAATGTAATCTAATGCTGCCATTAAGGTAATCAGAGAGGGTAGAAAAGGAAGATTTGTCGTCATATCCATCGGTTTCAAATGCGCAAACTCTGTATTTTTCTATGTTTGTAGGGTCTTTGGTTACTTTTACTTCCACCACCTTCTCCTTCATTAGTGAGACTGTATTTTTTATATGGAAATAATATGATTTGCCTATTTCTATTTTTTCACAAAATGCATTTGTCTTATCTATTGCCGGTTGGGTGATCTCTTTTTCTTCAAAGCCTTTCTTTTCATATTTTGAAATATATGATGCCAATTTTTTGGCTAAGTCTTTTTTATTGTCTTTTTCTGAATATTCATAATCTGTTTTTATCTGGTTGCGAACCATATTAAATCGGAATGTTTCAAACCAAAGCGGCTTACTATCAATAAACAGAAATTGTTTTGTTTTTATATGTTTGAAGTACTTCATAATTGGATATTGCTTGGAATGGTTTTCGCAGTCTTGAGGATTTTATTCAAGATTACTAGGAGGTAATGATTCATTTTTATTCACCTCTATATTTTAATAAAAATAGCCTAGTATTTTGATAAAATAAGTTTTAATTAACAAGTGTGCAATGCCAATTTATATTCGTTAAACTAGGCATTGAAAAGGTCTTTAGCTTGAACATATTTGTTTAACAGCTTATCCCACTGTTTTTAATAGTGGTCAAATTTTAAGTTTTCTTTGCCATTAAAAATACTTCTGTATGGTGGGTAACAAGCTAGGTGGTGGAGTTCCATTGATTCTAAAATCTCTAACTGACAAACCATAGAATTGAGCTACTTTTTTACCCAATATTAATTTCTCTTTTTTAGTCCCTTTATACTCTTGCTCTACCCAATGCAATAGCATATATTGACAGATGGTCATGCCATCCACACATTCTCTAGCAATAAGCCCTCTCTTCATTGTCGCTTCTATAAAAACAACCTGATGTACTAATGGTATTTTGTTTACCATCTTTTTGAAATTAATCCTGGTAAAAGTATTAATGTCAATTTTACAAACCATTTGCTCAATGTCTAAATCAATCTTCAAAGACGGAGCCTCTATTTTTTTATTTTTTGTTAACTCCCAAAGATTCTCAAAAGCATCTTTCGTTTTGATTGTTCCTGTTACAAACAGACAAGGATGATATGGACTCTCAATTACCCCATCCAGCGTCAAGTTTCCATCAATAATAAGAAGAAAAGAAAGTGCTCCTGGATATTCTTCAAATAGAGTATAGGAACGATGCAGAAACCAATCAAAATTCAAATCGCCTTCAATTAGTATGTCTCCTTTGTGTAGGAAGATTAGCATTGGATCGAATGGATCTCCGTCAAACCAATACGAGTCTATCTTAAATTGTTCATTCGCTTCTTGCCTTGAAATTAGTTGAAACTGCTGGTCTAACTTTTTATCCATGCTTGAAATTTTTGCGTGTTATAGCTCGTTGCATAATTATCCTTTACCACTTGAATGACACTTGCTTTGTTGGCTTCATAATATTCCGTCTCAATGATTTTTTCCAACCATTCATAAAACTTATCGTATTCATGCAAATCCTTTTTGCCATATTTTTTAATGAGTGGTAATTCCCATGTTTTGATTTCTGCTTTAGTGACAAAAAGATTAAAACTAGGATGTAGTTTTTCTTGAGTCTGTTCTCTGGTTTTATAAGTAATGAGTGGCAATAGTTTTTCTTTAAACAACTTTCTCTCTTCTATGAGCAAATCCTTTGCTGTTGTTTCCGAAATAGACTTGCCTTTTTCTTCGTTGTAATTATTCGCTAAGTCGTATAACTCATTCTCCAATTCTTCTTCAGGGTCTTGTCCTTCGCAAATCCAGCCACCACAAAATTCGATTTCATTTATCATTCTGCAAACGAAATCGTTTAAGCTATTTGCTAAAAATTTAGAACCTCCCTCACTATCCAATAATACAATTGGAGCTTCTCCTTCTAAACCTGGATAATGCCAAAAACAATAAGATCCTCCAGCTCCATCAATACCTAGTGTGACAAATTTATCCGTGATGTGTTCTGTCAAGTCTTCATCAAAATTTCGTTCCAAGTATTCACTTTCTTCTTCATAAAAATAAATACTGTGTAATTGTTCAAAATTGTAAATATGGTATTCACTTTGCCATTGCTGGAGAAAGTCAAATGTTTTTTTGTTCGTTTGATTTAGGTGCATTATTCTAGTTAATATAAATGTTGAAATGTGTTTAAAAAAATCGTTGTTTCAAATTTCTCTCATTGTCAAATTTAGCCAATGTATCATTTGTGTGAAACCACGCTTGGGAATGAAATTCTTCTTCTTGTCCTATCCTTAAATTTTATTATCACCTCTATTTTTGGATATCAAATTGAAGTGTTGCTTTTTTTAGATTGGGAAGCAGCCTTGCATCGATGGCTGATGTAGCATCCTATAAATCTGCTTCTGTTTCGCTTCTTCCAAATGTTGTTTCTTGTTATTGTTTGACCAATAGTAGGGTAGAGCATAAAGATTAACGTATTTTTTTTAGTTAAAACTGGAATGGAATAATTTTAAATAATTGATACTTCTCGTTAAATTTATTATTGCCTTATTTCTAAATGTTTGATTAAGGCTTCTTTTGAAAGTCCCTCCTTTAATTCAATCTCCTTCCCTTCTTCGTATTTCATATAGGAATACGTGTTCATATCCGTTTTGTAATCTATTATTTCCCCACTATGAAAATTACCATTTTTGATTTCAAAGTCCGAAATAGCTTCCTTCATATCATCATCTAAATACAAACTACCGTTCCCATCCAAGATTAACAGATGGCGTGGTAAATTGATGAAATCAAGATGACCTAAGGGAGTAGGGAATTCAAAAATTGGAAAGTATTTATATACGAGATAGGGCTCTTTGATTACAGTAATTAAACTTCCTTCTTTGTTTAAAGCAATATTTACTTCTGCATCCTTTATCTCAAACTCAAAGTTTAAATCGGTGATTTTATTATTCCTAAAAAGTAGTTTGCCCGCAGGTTTTTCGTTATCAAAAAATGTTACTGAACCATTCGTCTTTTTCTTGTTCGAATAGGTAAGTTTATTGTTTAAGATTTGTTTGTTTTTTTCATGATCGTAAATATTTGTAGTAAAACCGTTTTCCTTGAACCTTATAACCGCCTCTGGAATCGCATATGGATTATTGGCATCAACAATTATTTTTTTTAATTGTCCTTTTTCATATTCATGCAATTGATAATAATCGTTTTCATATTTCAATTCTGAACCTTCAAAAGCTTTTCCATTTTGGTAAAGTATGACCTCACAATTACTGGAACTGTCTTCATGTTTTATGAGTGAATATTGGTCACCTGTTCTAAATCCATTTTCAAAGCGAGATAGGCTTTCTATTTTTTTATTAACCAGAAAAAAATCGCCTTTAAATGGCTCTCCGTTTTTATAAATTCCTTTATTTGTCTTAATTGATTCCAACCAACTACTTTGTATAACAGTAGCTGTTTTATCATGAACAAGGGGGTCAATTTGGGCCAATATATTTGTAGCAAAAAACAATGCTATCAAAAGAATTATTATTTTCATTTCAGATGTTTTCTTGTGTAAATGTTTTTACTAACCATTTTACTTGTTATTTCTTTTTAGCATCTAAGTTTTTCTACAGTTTTGCTATTATCCAAAGGGAAATATTGGGGATATAATAATAAGATTGCAAACCAGCCCGGAATCAGAAAGAAAAACATAATTCCAATCAAATCTAATGAATCGAAAATGCCAAAGCAGATAAAAAACCAAAGGAAGGGTAAGGAAACAAATTTTGCTAAATAGTAGTACATCCCAAATTCAGAAGACCTTAAGAAGTTTTTACCATGTTTTTGTATTGCTTGGTCTATGCAGAGATCATCTTCTAATTGCAGGGGTGTATAAAAAAAAATAACTTTGTCTTTAGTGGTTTGCCTGCAGATACCGAACTGACCAGAAACTATTTGATGCCTATATTTATCAACTAATTCTGCCCAATACATTTCGATCCCACTAGGTATCATTAGTAAATTATCATTTATGTAGTATTGATTGATATGCTTTCCTGCTATATACTTCGTTTCTGATTTCAAATTTCCTTGGCAGAAGTAGCGCTGTTCATCAATTATGAATTTTGTTCTGTAGCCGCTCATTTTGAAGTAAACTGCGCCAGCCAATCCTATAAATAAAAGCCCAAAGCCAAAGCATTTCAAAAAAAAAGGTGTTTCCAAAAAAATAAAAGGCAAACTTACCAATACAATCAAAATGTAAATAGACCAAAGCCAATAAACGATCCGCTTTAGGTTTTTGAATCTCTTTTCACAGTAAAGATATTCTCGGTTTGTAATTAATTTATCAGTTTGTGTCATGTTGTTTTTTCAAATACTCAGCTCCTATTTTTTATCAATCAGTTTTAGGCTTTCTTTTTGGAATTTTCCAAAACAGAGGAGTGTTATTATTTGTGAAATTCTGTACAATCTGCAGATTGAGCCTTTTTTTTAATTGTTTATGATTAAAGTTTGTTCAAGAAAATAGCATCAGCTTTCAATGAGCTTGAATCATGTTCATTGAACACTAGCAATATATCCATCTATTTCTTTAATTTTATCCAACCAATATTGTATTGCATCGGCAATGTCAATTGATTTGTTTTTTCTAGTACCGATTTTCATTTTAGATGGAATTCTACAAATGAATTTTCCATTCTCTTTCCAATCTAATTGTTTCTTTTGTTGAGATTGTTTCTTCGATGAAATTTTTCGATTTGACCAAAATCGTCGATGTTCTACATAGCCTTTTTTTATTTCAGTGAAATGATCAATCAATTCTTGCTGGTCTCTTGGGACATATCCTGGCCCACCACAACCACAAGAATGGAAGGTGATTCCTGTTTCATACAAACTACTCAAATGCTTCCAAGCTTTTACATTTGTCTTTTTTGGAGCTTCAAAATCTAAACCCATATTGGCCATAAGTTCTCCACAATCTGGACATTTTGATTCTTTTCCCAAATGGTTTTTATCATAGGCCTTATCTTTATTGATGTCTACTAGTAGTTTTCTTTTAAAGGTCTTGCGACAATCAAAACAAGCAAAATGTGGTTTGTAGGTTGTCATGGCATATCTACACATAGTTAAATTTTTTCTTAACCTTAACTCAAGAATTCAAAAAGATACTAATCTTCATTATTTGGGATTGGGCCAACACCTCTATTTTTAAAATTTCCCCAAACTATTTTTTTTTTATTTTTTTCATAATATTTTCTTTTATAAAAATGCTTCCCCCAATGCAAACCTTTCCCTATATTTGAATCCTTGTTAAAACTCCTTTGTAATTTCTGAAAAGCTTTGTCGGTTTCTTTGTCAGGTTGTTTTGCAAGTCCTCTAAACCTAAGTTGTTCTATCTCTGTTTCGGTTTCTCTCCCACCAGTCATTTCAATAGTGAAAGGAAAGAAAGAATCATCATATGGAGATTTTTCAGCCTTGAAGTTTGCCTGTTTTGAAATCAAAAAGAAAAAGCTGTAATCAGGATGATTGAAAACAGAGGCGTCATAATTTGATAAATCTATTTTTATATTGCTGTCCTTTGTTTTTATATTGAAATAACCGCAATAGCCATCCAACTGCTCATTCAGCTTTAGTGCTGTTATTCTTTTGAACAGCTTTTCCAAAGGAATAATAATATCAAAATATATGGCCATTTTATTCTTTTAATAAATTCTTTCTGCCAAAGCTCCTTTGTCTCCAAATTCATCAAGTGTTCCATTGATGTCAAACCAAGTTTGGGAATAAAATTGATCTCCTACTTTTTTTCTTACCCAAGAATAGACACCGCTTAGTAGTTCTTTACCATCAGGGCTAATCACCGTAAGTTTAAATTCAAATGCAACTCCAGTCCTTACTAAAACAACCTTGTTTACATTATTTTCATCATGTATTCCTCCTTTCAACCATTGAGGTTCACTAATAGCTTCGAAATGTTGTATGCTAGCATTTTTTACTTGTTTGGAAAGGATGCTGTCAATATTATTAAGCATTGTTTCGAATGGTTTTTCAGCCAGCCATTCAAACATGTGCTTGGTCGGTTCTAATTTTTTTATGTTTATTGATCTATTCATTCATTCATTCATGATGTTTGATGATTAAAGTGCTTATTTTAAATTATTGAAATAGGTTTAATCTTGAATACATCAAAAAAATATTTAGATTTAAGTTGACCTTGCAATTGAATTTTCATTTTACCCAACAAGTCATTTTTGTTAAGGGCTTTCACTCTTTCTTATACTTTAATTGGTTTAACAAACATTCTTTTTCATCAATGTCAGTTCTTTTGTTTAAAAATGTAGGTTGATAAAGACTGCCTCCTTTATAGGCATATAAATACCTCACTTCAACAATATCTCTTTCTTTTGGAATCTCTTTGTTAGCTGAAATCGTAACATTGCCCACGAATATTTCCTCGCCATTTTCTAATAATGTCATCCCCACACTTCGCTTGTCATTAATTTTTGATACAATTACGGTAGCAGTATCATAAAATTTAAATTTCATCTGGTTCCCACCACTGTTAGGTCGTCCTGCATGATAATGCGAATCGTGTTTTTTTAAAACCACTCCCTCTGAACCATCTGATTTCAGTTTATTAATCAATGCTTCTTTTTGGGATTTGGATTTTGAGGTCGGAACAATTTTTATTGCATCAGTTAACTCCAAACTGATGAGCAAATCATAGCGTTCTTTATATGTTTTACTTTTTAAGTCTTTGTCATCTAATGATAAAACATCAAAAACAAATAAAAAGTCCCCAACTGCTTCGCCATCCAGAATAAATGTACGATCTGATTTTGCGGCACTTTCAATAATAGATTGCGGGGCACCAACAGAAAAACCTTTTCTATTGATGGCAATTATTTCATCCGATTTCTGAATGAGCATTCGTTTTCCATCCATTTTTTCTTGTGCCCACCATTCCTCGCTTTCAATGAAATCCTGGAGGGAATCTTCTTCGATAGGGTTCAGTAATTGGCAATGGATGCCTGTTTTTATTTGATCGCTTTCGTAAACATAATCTGAACTATCAGCATCAGGAACATAACCTTTTGCAGCTTTAGAATGAACCAGTTTGTCATAGATTTTTTTTGCTTTTTCATAATCTACTGGAGCCTGGGTTTTTGTTCCAGTTTTAAGTGTAGCACCTCTTCTACCATAAGCAAAGTTGACTACAAACAGGCCTTCTTTTTCATTCAATGATGCTTTGTAAATTTTGTCGCTTTTTTCTTGTTTGTAAAATAATGTGATATTTTCTGTTTTCATGTTTTGTCTTATCTGTTGTTCCAATAATTTTACTTTAATTGATTCCAATATAGCAATCCATTTTCTGCATTCCGAAGTAAATCCTCATTATATTCTTCTGAGCTTATAAGATTTCCGTCTTGATCAATCTAGGAACGAAATTCTTTGTTCGACCCTTGATCTGTCATCTTTCTTTTTGCAATGATCAGTTTCATTTCTTGAAAATTGGCCTTTCTGCTCGAAGTGTTTCGATAATGAGTTCAATTTCTAAATATTCATTACCTTCCTCTTTGCCGCAAAATTCATCTAATATTATTTCAGAATAATCACCATTTTTATCCAACTCTGGAGCATATAGGCACAGTATGTTTTGTGTATTTTCAACTTCTATTGTTTCAGATTGGGCAAATATAATTGGGCCTTTCGGACTATTAAATATTTGATAAGCTCCAGAATCCATAATAAAAAGCCCGACGGTAAATTCTATTCCCCCTAGAAACAAAACATCATTTGTTTCTTCTAAAAATAAAGTGTTTAAAGAGGTATTTCCTAACACTATCAACTCGTGCAGGACTTCAGTTACTGGCTCTTTTATTTTTAAGTTTCCTGTTACAATTAGATTGACTTTGACCTCATAGCTATCAAGAACTAGGTCTCCTGTATGTAGGTACCAATTATTGTAATGATCCAAAATTTCTGCATATTCTCTATCGGAGTGGTTACCTAAGATTTCATTTAAACTGGCTTTATCCTCAATTAATAGGTAGGGAGTATTCTCTTCATTAATTTCATCCCAAAAACTTTCATGCATCCTAACAGAAAATAGATTGTTAATTTTAATTTTTCCATTAACAAAAACCGCATCCTCAATTTGAAATCCCACTTGATAAAAAATACCATCCACCAATCGCTTTTTCATGGTGATAGAAATGGTTTTTATAAAACATGCAGGATGTTTCTTTGGAATTTCGAAATCATAAGTATTTATCTCTTCAAAATTTTCAAAAGAAATAGCACTTTCTAATGCTGCATTTTTTTTGTCAATAAATTTGCTCTGCCCTTTTAAAAAATTTTCACTTTGTTCAAGTAATCTTTTTCTATAGCGTTTTTCTGATAAGCCATAGTCAACTTCTAATGTACTGTTGTCCTCATAACTTAAGACTAAGTCTGCACAAGCCTCTATTGATTTTGATGAGATAGCTTCAATAAATGATTTGGAAAATTCTTCCTCAATTTTTTTTATGTCTTGAAATATTTGTTCCATCAATGGTTTTTTATTGTTTGCAAAGAGCAGTATTGGAGAGAGGCAAAATATCGTTGATAAATGCAGGAAAATAATTATTGCTTTTAATAGCATAGTTTGGTTTCTGTAAAATTTCATTGCTTTAAAACGGTTCAAAGTTTCTTTCCTTAAAAGCTTCAGTTAAAACTCCTGAAGAACACAACCATTCAATCGCCTCATTCAATGATTGACCAATGGAAAATATTTCTGTTTTGCTATGCGGCAATACATAATATTGGTTTGCATAAAATATAATTTCATCACCACCCATCGTATCGCCAATGATCAGTGATTGTAACACTTGGTCTTTATTCAAATTTTTATCATTCCAAAAATAAAACTTCGTAATTCGTTTTGTCCATTGTGTCCTTTCATTTTTAATTCTCCAAGGTGCATATATTCGAATGAAAGATCCGCCTAGAATTCCAATGCCGTAAGTAGTCACGTACCTCTTGTAATCGGATTCGAATCTTATATTCAATTCTTTTTCAACATCGGTGATTTCTTGATCTTCAACGAGAGAGAGCTTGGTCTTTCCAGTCAATTCGTCTGCAATGATGCGATAGTCCAAGTCGTTTTTCATTTTGTTAGAAGATAATTTTATGCCATAAGTAAACCCTATAATGGCAAACAGGGGAACGGTTACGAAGGTAAACACCCATCCTATACTCCCCATTCCAGCGCCCGGCTTTGGAGGATTCAAATAATCTATGAAAACACAAAGATAATAGACTCCAAACAAACCAAACATACCGCCTGCAATCAAGCCTATTAAAGCGAATAAAATTTTTATAAGCATCTGCTATTATAAGCGTTTATTTTCCATGATCTAAAATTTTTCCATCAAAGCCTTTCGCTTGTCTTGGTATTCTTCCTCTGTTATTAAATCCTCATCGAATAGCTCTTTTAAGTCTTTGAGTTTTGATTTTAACTGATCCTTTGAAAGTGCATTGTTTTGAATTGAGGGGGTATGGGTATCGTTGGCTAAGTTCAAACCAGACATCATCCCCATTGCCATTCCTGCTGCACTTTCATTTTTCGCTGCATCACGAAGGGCTTTTAATTTTTGTAATTCTGCAAAATTGACACCTGCTATTTCAGCAGCATTTACTTCTGCTTGGACATCTGAAATTTCATTGATTCGATTCAATGTTTCACGATCAAACTGTGAACCTTCTATTCTGAAATCAATGATTTCAAATCCTAAATCCTCAAAAATTGGAGCAGTTCTTTCTCTGGCAATAGCAGCAATGCTTTCCAAATTTGCATCGATCTCTTGAAATGAAAATTTCGCATTTGCTAAATAATCAGTGATAGGTTGGACCACTCTGGAAATGAATATTTCTTTTAAGTCACTTTTGCAGTAAACTTCTTGACCGGCTAAAATATTGGTGAAAAAATATTTGGGTTTAGTAATTCGAATGGAATAGTTACCAAAAGCTGTCAATAAGATTGGGAATTTGTAAATTGGATCTTTATATGCAATTGGCACACGAGTGCCCCACCGCATATTTAGAATATCGGCTTTCCTGAAAAACCAGATCCCCATCAAATGCTCACTTCCTTCTTTAAATTGAAGGAATTTTTTAATGCTTGTAATGAAGGGTTTATTCTCAGATTTCAGATCATAAGTACCTGCTTCTTCTAAGATTCCTTCAATTTGCCCTTCGTAGGTTAAAATACATGCTTGACCATCCAATAAAGTAAGGGTAGAAGCATTTTTAATTTCTTCTCCTTTGCTGGTGAATTTTATGAAAAGATCTTGGTCATTTGGAGTATCCCATTGAATGACTGATCGAAACTGATTGAATACATTCATTGTACTTATTTTTTTGATTCTATCGACATTTCACAAGAAAATTCCTTTACAAAAATGTCATCCAATTCATCAGCCTTCAAAGCGAGGTTAGTCAATTGTTTTTTGATTTCTTCTTTTTTATCTGAATAGATATCTGACAAATGTGTTCGATAGGATAAGTAGATTTTATTATCATCTAAGCCTAACATGTATGGAGCAACCTTATTAGAATTGATGTAATCCAACAAGCTGTTTAAGTTTTGTTTGGGTAGTTCATTTAAAGGAGAGGTCGCGCATAAATAATTGTTTTTATAAACAAATATTCTGATTAGAGCACTTCCTTGATAGAATTCCCAGTAGTCTCTGCCTGCTCGGCAAAGAATAGAATTGATGCCTAGTTCTTCTAGCGCTGTTTCTGTAAATTCGGCGAAATAGGATTTCTCAAATTCTTCAAAGACTGATTTGTCAACATCTGCACCGCAATTTTCACAGAACTCTGTTTCACTCGCAATCAATGTATCACAAGAGTTACATCTGACTTGATACAAGTCCTCATGCAGTGTGAAGTTATTTACTTGTTTCATGACATCTTCAGCCAATATTCCGAAACCTATATTGTCGGCATCTTTGAACTTAGAAGTTGTAACAGCTAACAATTCTCCACTTTCATTTAACATTGGACCACCTGAATTGCCTGGATTCACAGCAGCATCTGTTTGTAAATAATTTCTTCCAAGCATCGGTTGGTTTGTAGAAGAAACAATTCCTTGAGTTACTGTATAAGGCATCCCAAATGGAAATCCATTTATTGACAGTTTTTGCTGGTTTTTTACTTCTGTTGCAGGGTTTAGTTTGATGTATCCTTTGGCATCTCGCAATTCATTAGCATGAAGAAATGCCAAATCTAGTTTTGTGTTTACCATAACAACATTCGCTAAAAATCGATCTTTGTTGTGTGACTCTAAGGC
The DNA here is from genome assembly GCA_937927195.1 of uncultured Chitinophagales bacterium. Lineage (GTDB taxonomy): Bacteria > Bacteroidota > Bacteroidia > Chitinophagales > UBA2359 > JAHDGP01. The sequence goes on along the minus strand of CALBCY010000069.1, from coordinate 32,604 downwards.
CACTTTTTTATTGCCTCTTACTACGTGGTAATTGGTGATTATAAAATCTTTGTTTTCTACTTTAAAAGCAGTTCCTGAACCAGAAGAAGTGATGACTTTGTAAATTGAATCTTTAATATTGTTTTCCATCTTTTTGAATTTAAGTACTAAGAAAATAGTTTAGCGAAGAAACCTTTTTTGACTTTTTTTGTAACTACATCTTCGTTCTTGAGCAATGGTTTTTTAACGGTTGCGTTCAGTAAATCAGAAAAGGTGTCAACAAGCGTTTTGTATCCAATTTCAGGGCTTAGTCCTGCTGCGTTTTCAAGAGCGGTATGGATTGCATTTCTATAATCCTCATTTAGATTGTAATCATAGATGAGTTTAAGAAAAGTGTATTGCAGGTAATAGGAAAGATTGAAGAAACTGTCACTGGTCATGTAACTATCGACTTGTTCTTTACAATTTTCAAGTCTCTCAGAAATTATTTTTTCAGAACTTCTCCAACGATTTGATTGTAATTGCTCAGCATGATATACATTTTTTAAAATTTCTTCTTTGGATTTTTTTACAAGCTGATTCATGAAATTGATCCCCTTATCAACCCTCATTTTGAACTCCATATTTTGATCGAGCATTAGGTTGACATACTCAATTAAATCTGATCGTAGTTTGCCATTTAGGTAGGCCATGTTAGAAAGTTTCAATAGAGAAATCATTATGATGTCCCATTTAAAATTTTCCCAGCGTTTTTCTGTGAACAATTGAAAATAATTTTGGTAATCTTCGAATACCTTAGATATTTGATTCCAAACCTGAACCAATTCTTCCTCAGATAAAGCCGTTACTTTTGGTGTTTTGTAAAATTCCGCTTTATATTTTTCAATAAACAGGTCATCATAATCGTCTGCCAACACACAAACCTCCTTTAAGACATCATAAATTTTGTGTGGATTGCATAAGACCAATTCTGTCTCAAACTCAAACCAAAAATCATGATTAATCTGACGGATTTGTGCCAAGGTTAAAGGATGAAAATTGACCTCGGCAATCTTCCTTTTAAGAGCTACCTTGTTGGTTTTGTCAGTCATCTTTAGAAAAGGAGCTTGCACAGAAAATCCATTCTCAGAAATTTCAATATTTATTTCTGCACTTCCCTGCATTTGAGAAATCTTTATGTTTCCTGTTAAATCAATATTTTCCAACAACTTTGGATTTACATAATTGATGACATGTATTATCGATTGTTTGTAATTTTTTTCATCAAAAGCATCTGTTGCTTTCTCCCATTCATCTACATTGATTATTGGATCACTTATGGAATAAATGGGTCTTTGATAGGCTGGTAAAACATTTTTCATGGACCTGTTTTATTGATTATTATATTTGATAAATAGAAAAAGTATCGACACTACAAATTCTATTTGTAGCATCAATACTTTGAATTTTATTGGATTAAAATTCGATGTCTTCTGCTACATTTGCGGCAGTGTTCTTATAAACTTCTTTGTAATGTGCATCCCATTTTTCAGCGATTGAATCTCTTTCTTCACTTATCTTTCCGGCCTTTACTTGCGCTTCATTCCAGTCGTCATTTAGAATTTGCTCTGATGACCTCGTTTGAACATCAACGACATGCTCCTTGTAATAGGCTGACCAGTGCCCTGCTAATTGTGAATAGGCAGTTAGAGAAATGTCAAACTCTTTTTCGAAGTCGATGTCAATACCAACGGCACTCGCATGCTCCATGTATTTTTCCATTTTGATGGTATCACTCCATTCAGGGTATTTGGCTAAAACTACTTCTGGGCCAGCAGCTCCACCTTCCACATTTGCAAATTTTCCTTGCTTTGGATTCGTGAAAACTTCTCCATAAAACTTCATGTCTTCCATCGATAATTCTGCCATTTTGTTATTCCAGGCATCTTTGGTAGCCTCCCAAACTGGCATTTCTATTCCTAATACGTCACATATTTTCTCTATAGGCATTCCTGCCACCAAGTTGGCTGATGCACAGGCATAATCTTTAAATGTTACTCCATTAATTGCTTCCATAATATTTTTATTTACTGATTAAAAATTTAATTCTCGTTTTCGTTCTGAGTAAAAATGCTTCATTTTGTTTTCTACATCTGACTCAATGCTCGCCTTTGTTTCAGGCAATAACTGACTGCGTTCGTTGTAATATTTGTTCCAATAGGTGCGGAGCGTTTCCTCCCTCCTTTTAAATCCATTTATGTAATTCGTTTTGTCTTCTGTTCCGTGTGGGCATCTAATTTCTCCAAACAATTGTTCAGCTTTTTCCATTTCTTCCCATTCTTGAATGGCTTTATATTTTGCAATGTTATCTATCGCAAAGCCTTGGATTTCATTTACCTTTGAGTTGGGAGTAAATGTGTTGACGGTATTGCAATAATCACAACTAAGGTAATGTGAACGAAAGAGATCATTTCTTGCATTTACTTTTCCTCCACATTGACTGCAGTTAAAATCTTCATTTAAAAATTGAATGGCATGATCATAGAACTTAAGCGCCAACTTGCCCTCCAATTCTATTTCACATCGATTGATGCGATGGTAAATTGATTCTGCCAATCGGGTTCCTTTTTTACTTTCATCTATCAAATCATAATCTTCTTTGAAGGCTTGCATTTTTGGTTTTACATTGTCATCAAATGTGTCTTCAATCTTTTGCATCAGCCCCATTAACTGACTTTTTATACCATTCCATGCTCTTGTCGTGGGTAAAATGTCAAAATTGCTAGTTACTAAATTGTCCATTACAGCAGATTCTGCATGACTTAACAAGTCTTCAAACCGGCCCTCAATGTTGATTAGAAAGGCATCCCACCTTTTTACCAATTCAATAAATTCGGCTTGGTCTTCGGCTTTTTTTTCTTGTTTCTTATTGAAAAAATTGAACATTATTTATCCGTTTTAATTTCTTCATCAATGGACATAAATTTAAAGCCACAATAATCACAAGTTGTCAAATTTGTGTCTTTGGGTCTTGCGGAACCACAACCTTCACATTTTCTTCCTACTAGTTCGGATGCTTCCTTCCTTTCCCATTTCTTTTGGGATTTATTGGCATTGTCTGTAATTTGTTTGAATGGGTTGCTCATCTTTTTTTTGCACAAGTTATGTGCAAAATCAAGTAGGAGCAAATGTGATTGATAAGTGTGTAGAAGTAATTAATATCTGATAGGGGAGACTGTTGTCAATAATAAAATAGGAAAGGTAGAAGATGATTAGTTTTGGATGAACTGTTTGATTTCAGCTTTTCTTCGGGTAGAAATCGGAACCAAGTCTTCATTCGACATTTTTAAGAAATCGCCTTTTTCGATAGAAAGAATGTGTTTGCTATTTACCAAATGAGATTGATGACAACGAATAAAAGTTTCATCTAGTAATGATTGATAATGTTTTATGTTTTTTGAAATAATCACTTTCTGATTGGTGGTGATGAAATGCGTATAAGCTCCTTCTGCTTCTAATCGAACGATATCGTTTACCAAAAATACAAAAGTTTGTTCGGCTGTTTTTAAAGCGATTTTTTTAGGACTTTGGTGCATGTTGTTTTTTACTACATTTATTAACTTTTTATACTCCTCTTCGTTTTGAATTAGTTCCATGGATTTTTCTACAGCTCCTTTCAATTCAAATGGATCAATTGGTTTGAGCAAGTAATCAATAGCACTATATTTAAAAGCTTTTATGGCAAATTGGTTATAAGCAGTGGTAAATATTATTTTAAAATTGACATCATTTAACTGCTCCAGAAATTCGAAAGCCGTTCCATCTTCTAATTCTATGTCCAAAAAGACGAGCTCTACTTGATTGTTATTTAAGAAATCAAGTGCCTCCTCAATTCTCGTAACCTCACCAATTATTTTGAGTTTTGGTTGAGTCAAGTTGAGCATTTTTTTCAATGCTTCTCTGGCATTCTGTTCGTCTTCAATAATTAAAGTTGGAATCATATCTTTAGTAAAAAATTAATGGTTGTACCAATTTCATTGGAAGTAATGCTAAATGAATGTTCTTCATTTTTGCCCTCCAGGGCCAATCTTTTTTTAAACACATCAATGGCATGGACCTTGCCATCTTTGATTTTTTTTGAAAATCCACTCCCATTGTCAATAACTTCAAATTTAAGTTGATTTTTTTCTTTTGAAATGTTCAATTCAATCTTGCCTTTTTCTTTTTTATTCTTAAAACCATGCTCTATGCTGTTTTCAATAAAGGGTTGTAGCAACAAAGGAGGCAATTCCATCAAATCAATATCGACTTGAGGATAGACATTTATCTCGTATTCAAATTTGTTCTCAAAACGCAAATTTTGGGCATCCATATAATTTCTTAAGGCGTCCAATTCTTCTCGCAAGGTGATTTTGTTTTGGTTTATAAAATCAAAGTTCTGGCGGATTAGTTTTGCAAAGCGAGAGATGTAGGAAGCAGATTGAATGGGGTTGTTGTCCAAAAGTGAATTTTGGATAGCTGACAATACATTGAAAATAAAATGAGGATTCATTTGCGAACGGAGAACTGTTTGTTCCAAAACCAACTTCTCTTTGGCAAGTTCTGTTTTTATCATTTTGTTTCTCTGCGAAATGAATAGAATACTCAACAATATCAAGCTAGACATAATGCCAAAAATAAGTTTGTTTTTCTTATTCAAATCTTTAGTTTGAATCAATTCCTTTTCTCTTGATGCAAGTTTATATTGATTTTCAACCAATTTAAATTTTTCTTGGTTTTCATTTTCTTTCTCAAGTAGATAAAGCGAATCTTTTTGTTTCTGGTAAACGAGAGAATTCTTAAAGTCTTTTTCTTTGAGTGAAATTGTTAATAAAACATTATTGAGCTCACGCTGCAAACTGATTTTGTCTCTTTGTTCTTCAATAGCCAATGCCTTAGAATAATTGGATTTTGCTTCTTTTAAGTTGTTTATATTTAGGTAATAGTTCCCTAAATTTCTAAGTGGTGCAGAATTTAAAAAATCAATTTTTTCATTTAATTGTATTGCCTTTTTATACAGTCCGACGGCATTTTCAAATTCACCCAAAGCTTCTGAAATTAAACCTATATTATTGTAAGACTTTGCAATTGCCATTTCATTGTTAAGCAACTTGTTTAGCTCTAGAGACTTTTCATTGTATTCTATAGCATCATGGAGCTTGCCAGTGTTCTTGTAAATTACAGCTAGATTGTTATAAGTGGCAGACAAGGCCAATGTGTCCATTGGGTTGGATTGAATCTCCGCAGCTTGTTTTGTGAAATCAATTGCTTTTTCAAAATCTTTATAGAGGTAGTGAACGTGAGCGAGTGAGTTGAATATTTTTGAACTAAGTTTCCTGTCTTCTAGTTGTCTGGCTTTCTCCAAGGCGATCAATAAATTTTCAATTCCCTCTTCTTTTTTATCAATAAAAGGATAACTTGTTCCTAAGTAGAAATGATTAAGGGCAAGATACTTTTGGTTCTTTTCTTTTTTAAAGATAGGGGCAGCTAAATTGAACTCTTCAATTGCCAATTTGAATTTGTTTAGTACTGTGAAGTTTTTTCCTTTCTCCAAATGCAAAACTCCTTGTTCTAGATTCGCAAAAGAACCCAAAGCTAATAGGCTATCGATGTACAGGTTTGAATCGTTTCTATCTTGTTTAGGAATCTGATCTATCAATTCTTCAAAGCTTTCGTGGCTTTGCTGAGATAAAAGACAAGCAAAGGGCAAAGCACAATAAACAAAGATGATTATTAGATATCCCAACAAAGCCGAGCATTTTCTATTGGCAAATTGCTTAGCGCAAGTTTGAGTTATTTTTTCAATCAATTCCATTTTTAAATTGTGCCATTGCTAATTGTAAAATGCAATAGACTTTGTTTTACACTTAATTGTATTGTATCCCAGAATTAATTTGGGGTCGCGAAATTGCTAAACATATTTTCCAAAAAGAAAAATTATGGATTGTTTTTATAATATCTTATAAAATTTGTTCGATCAAATGTCTGACTGGACATGCAAGAAAAATCATTCAAGCCTAAGCGGTTCCCCACCAAGGCAAAAAACGCAGGCCGGTCCGACGATTTGGTAACCAAATGCGACTGCGAGGCTTTTAACGACGAGATTGGATGATTTTTTTCATTTATCTCGGACGTTTGGCGGTTTAAATTGTATTAAAGGATGAAATGGTAAAAAGGCCAAGGAGTGTTTATGCTATATAAAATTTGTAAGGAAGAATCGACGAGGATCTTTTAAAGTGTTTCTATGATTCAATGCAAAGGCCCAACTGAATAGGATCAGCTAGAAAGGTCGGTGGGTACAATTTATTTTATCGCTTTAGTTTGGATTACGTTCGATGAAATTGCTAATTGCTCGGATAGATCTCGCTGCTTTCCTAACAAATGGGTTTTCTTTGTCCCAAACATAACCTGCTAGAATTGAGCAAATTTGCTTTTTTAATTTTCCATTAGATTCGTTGGAATAGAAAAATATTTCAGGCAGTTTTCCAGCATACCAAGACAAAACAAATGCTCTAAAGGTATTGATTCCACTTTCTAGATATTGGCTATACTCATTTTCCCAATCTATGGTTTCTCCTTTTAATTGTCTTGAAGCCAATTTACCAGCAAGTGATCCTGAAGCAGTAGCAAAGGTAACTCCAGATGAAAAAATAGGATCGATAAAGTCAGAACTGTTTCCGCAAACCGCAAAGCCTGGTCCGTAAATTTCTGAGGAGGAAACACCAAAGGCATTTATTCTTTTTGGAGTTCTAACATATTCTGGATTGCTAAAACGTCCATCTAGATCTGTTACTTGATTCAATAAAGCCGTAAACTTATCCTCTTCTGAAAGGGAATCATCCAATTCAAATTGGTTGATGAAATCAGGATCACCAACAAAGCCAACTGATGTTACGCCTGATCCAAAAGGTATTATCCAAAGCCAAAGTTTTTGCTCATGAATGACAATCGTAATGAAATCTTCTTTTTGGTCGATTGGTAAAATATCGTCTTTAACATGAGCGAAAAACGCGGATCTCGATTCTTTGCCAATCGTTTTGTCAAGGCCCATTAGGTTGGGAAGGACTCTTCCATATCCGCTGGCATCAATTACAAATTTGCTTCTAACGTGTTGAATTTTACCAGCTTCATCCTCGATACTAAGATGGCAATTACTACCATCGTATTGGAAATCAGTAACTTTTTGTCCAAAGTGAACTGGGATCCCTCTTTTTTCAAGATTGTCTGTTAAAGCCTTATCGAATTGGGCTCTTGATACTTGCCAGCTCCATGACCATCCTTCTGTAAAGGATTCACTGAAATCAAAATGGCAGCTGACTCCATTCAAGGTGAATTTTGCTCCATTTTTGACAGCAAAGTCTTTGGTCTTTAAATCTTCGAGAAAACCAGCCTCCTCCAAATCTTCCATGCATTTTGGCAAAAGGCTTTCGCCAATCACAAATCTTGGGAAATGCTGTTTTTCAATAACACTGACAGTTAATCCAGATTGTGCTACCATGGCTGCCGCAACACTGCCTGCTGGTCCACCTCCAATAACAAAAATATCTGTGTCATTAATTTTCATATACCTAAATATAGTATGAATAGTACAAAGTAAAAAGTATCAAGTAAAAAGACTGCCAGCTCCTTAACAAAAAAAATGAAGCTTAATTTTACATAAGTCTGTTGTAATGCACATTCGAACCGTCTATTTTATCAGCATTTTATCATCACATTATTAGCATATCTTTTTGGCAGACATGTAATTATGGTTTTGCTTAAGAATTCAGATAGGGCGTTTGTCTAAAACTGTTAAAAGTTTTCTACTTTCAATTTTTGCTCTGATTTCATTCAAGTCAGATTGATTGCAACAGGTCAAAATAGGACTTACCCTACATGCTGCTCGAAATTCGTCTTTTAACTGTTCAAGTTCCTTATTAAAGGTTTCTATTGATGTTGGCTTGATCATTATTTCAATTTGATCCAAACCCATTTCATCATGTTCTATGATCAATAAATAATCTTTGATCCAAGATGTTTTGCGCATGGATTCAATCAAAGCACCAGGAAATAGGCTGGTTCCTCTGTATTTGATCAATTGATTCTTTCTTCCTTGAATTGGACCAATCCTTAGACTGTTTCGACCACAAGAACAGGTTTCTTCATAGTGATAACAAACATCTCCTGTTTTATAACGAATCAGTGGCATGCTTTCCATTCCCAATGGCGTAACGACTATTTCACCCATTTCACCACTCAATGCTTTTGATCCATCTTCCTTTATAAATTCTACAATCAAGAGCTCGGGTTGATGATGCCCTCCGTTTTTATGCGCACATTCTGTAAAGGCAGTTGCCATTTCGGTCGAAGCATAGGTTGAATACAATTCTATGTTAAGTATTTCCTTTATTTTCTTGCTAATGCTGCTGTCTTCCAGTTCTTTATTGCGAATCGGTTCTCCAATACAAATGCATTTTTTTAAACTGGTATTGCTCAAATCAATGTTTTTATCAGCAGCATATTTTACCATTTGAAGGAAAAATGAGGGGACTGTTATGATGACTGAACTCTCTAATTCTTTTATCGTATCCCATTGAAGAGCTGGGCTTCCAGCTCCAACGCGTACAATGGATCCCTCCAGTTTTTGGACACCTAAATAATAGGCCAATCCTGCCATGAATCGCTTGTCCATAGTAGTTGTCAACTGAAAATTATCATCGGCAGAACAGGCTGCAATTTGAAGCGAGCGCATTTCATTATAAGCCAACCGTTCCAAGTCATTTTTGTTAAGACCAATAAAAATGGGTTTACCTGTAGTTCCAGAAGTACTTACAAAGTCCTTGATTTCACTTTTGGGAACACAAAGAAAATCCCAATTATAATCTTGTAAGTCTTTCTTCTCTGTAAAAGGAAGCTTTTCTAAATCTTCTAGATGCTGAATACTGGAAGGATTGATCTTTAAATCAGCCCATTGCTTTTTGTAAAAATTACTTTTACTGGCAGTATATGAAATCAATTCCCGAAGTGCATTTTCTTGGAATGATTTAATCTTTTCACTGGATTGAAATGAAAGATTTGGATGATTAAAATTCAATGTTGTTTAATTTTTACACCATTTCAGTCCATCTAAAATTTCTTCTTTTTCTGATGGACGCGCAATGGGTTTGTCAAGTGAAAGTGTGAAATATTTGCAAGATTTTTCCTTCTCTCCCAAGTATTCGTAATATTCGCCACTAAGATAATATGCTTGATAAGAATCGGGATTATTTGCAATGAATTTTTCAATATCCTTTTCTTCAAGCACCCGTTCAAGTTTTCCTTGCATGGTTGATTCGATGATCCTTTTGGTTTCTAAATAGGCTTCGAATTTTTCATAGTCTTCGCTTTCTAAAAATGGATCCGCCTCAATATCCAAACTGTCGGCGCTGTGCCAATTGTTTGTCTCAGAACCTTTTAGCATTTCACGAAAATCATACAATATGTATTCTCCTAATTGGTAGGGAGGTTTGCTGACCCACATTTTAAGCTGTTCTGGTTGAAAAATTACAGAATGATGGCAGATCAGTTGGTTAATGGCTTTTTCGTTTCCATATCCCAATTCAAAATCTCCTGGACCTTTTTGATCTCTTAAAATTTTACTTGTTTCTTCTAAATCTATTGCTCCAAATCTACTCAGCAATTCAATCATTCTTTTATGTCGAGGTAAGGTAGTGAGTTCAATCTTGCCTTCTTGATTGACTTCTGTGTCCTTTAACTCCTCGCTTTGGAAGTGGTTTGCGCAGATTATTTCATTAATTCCACTTTCATAAACAGCAGTAGTTTCCGGGCTTTTTTCTATGACAATGGCTTTCCCGTCATTGGCAGAGCCAATAAGAAGAGATTCCGATACAAACGTTTCCCGCTTGTTGGCAATTTCAATAGCTTCCTCAATGTTTGAGGCATATTGTAAAATTTCTCTGGCTAAAATAGTAATGGGCGTTTTGCCCTGAGAAGGAATGGTTGAGGGAGCAGCATTTAAAGTAATGGTCAAGCCTTTTTCATTCATTCCTGAAACAACTCCTAACATACCAGGCCATGAAACAGATAGGAAACTGTATCCTTTATCTGGATCGACCATTAATATCATTTTCTTCTTGGCAAATTCCTCTCCGAAGTAAAAGTCGAAATTTCTTCCAATGGTCAACTGCCCATCTTCGCTTGCTTCGTCCCACACTCCGAAAGAAGTGCAACCAACCATTTTCATGTTTTCTAAGGCATGGCCAATGTCATGTGCAGCATGGTAATTCAACTTTCTTTGATATTTGGGACCAACAAAGTCAAACTTATCAGGGGAAGCCAAAGATTCACCGTAAATTTCTTGCAGATATTCCAAAGGTATGTGATGATCGAGATTTCTATTGAAAAATCCGATGAAGTATTTTAGAAATTTTAAGTAGGACTTAGAAGGTACTTTTGTTTCGATCTGTTCAATCATTGCCGCTTCTTGTTGGTCAAGCAACTCTGCTGCGAGAATTCCATATTTAACTCCACGCTCATAAGGTGCTCCACTGATGCTCATTTCCCAAATTCCATCTTCATAGTATCTTAGCCAATCCTTGTCGTTTTTGAGCGTGAAATTTTTACTGACGGATTCATAGCGTTCGTAGTCAGTTTTGATATTGTCCGCTCCCTCTGGATTGGGTATTTTGATAATGAAATAAAAAATTATCCCCATTATGATCCAAATGAGCAACAACACCAATATTAGTCTAATAAAAAATCGCTTGTAATTCCTGCTCGTCATGGATGAGTCATTTGTTCTAATTGTCGTTCTAATTGCTGTTCCATTTGTTAGAAATGAAAGCAAACTTATTTCATTTCAAGTTCATTTCAAAAGTACAAAAAACGAATCTCCTTTTCCAATTCAACAACTAGTCTGCGTCTTATTTCACAAATAATATAATTTATAGACGCAAATTTATCCAAATGAAATATCAAAAACTTTTATTCACCTTATTTTTCCTCTTATTTTCTTTTTCGGGATTGATTTTAAATGCCCAATATTGCGAATCGATGGGCAACAATTCGTCGGCAGAGTGGATTGAAAACATCCAAGTTGGATGCATTTCATCTGTTTCTGCAAACAATTCAGGATATGCATTGAACGAATCATTTTCGGAATTTTCTTTGCAATATGGCGCTACTTTTTCAGTGGTTCTAAATCCTGGATACTCCTCAACACAATGGTTCGAAAACTGGGCAATTTATATTGATTTGAACAGTGATCAAGATTTCTTGGATGATGGAGAGCTTTTATTTACTGCTAATGGTGAAAATGAGTTAAATGGCACATTTAGTTTGCCAGATTTTGGATCAATTGGTCCTTCTAGAATGCGGATCATAATGAGTTACAATCCAATTTTAGGTCCATGTGGCAACATCAGCCTAGGAGAAGTAGAAGATTACAGCATCAATATGATAGAAAAAGGAAATGGTCTAGGATCGTATTGTTTTACCTCTGGAGTTAGTGAAGAAGAATGGATCTCTACTGTTTTTTTTAATGAAGTTGGGGTTTATACAGGAAACAATTGTGGCTTTGCTGAAATGAGTCATTTAACTTTTCAGTTGCAAAAGGATTTGCCAGTAAATGTAAGTTTGACCCCTGGTTATTCAGGTACTGAATGGGGTGAATTGTGGAAAATCTATCTAGATGCCAATAGCGATGGATTCTTCTCTGAAGAAGAAGTCGTTTTTGTTTCAGATGGTCCAAGTCCAGAGGCCGTCACTGGTTCTTTTATGTTGCCCGCATCTATTTTACCTGGAACTTACAGAACGAGAGTTTTCATGAGTTGGGGAAATTTTATAAATGGTTCATGTCCTGAGGTCAACTCATTTACTGGGGAGGCTGAAGATTATATGGTCAATGTCTTTGAAGTCATACCAGATCCTGTTGCTGCTTTTTCTTTTAATCCAGTTAATGGGAATGCGCCTTTGCAAGTTCAGTTTTTAAACGCTTCTCAAAATGCCGATTTTTATGATTGGGAGTTTAACGGACCTGATGCGAGCCCTTCTTTTTCCAATGATGTCAATCCGTTGGTCTTGTTTAACAGCCCGGGAACCTATGAAGTTTCATTGACCGCATACAATTCTGTTGCTGTACATGCTACTGTTTCGACGATTGTGGTCAATGAGGCAATTGTGGCTCCCGTTACAGACTTTTATGTTTCGAATACAGAATTGATAGAAGGGGAGAGTTTAACTTTTACCAATGTTAGTACCAATAATCCTACCTCTTTTAACTGGAACTTTGCTGGTGGAACTCCTGAGACTGTTTCAGGGCCTGGTCCGCATTCCATTCAATTCAATACCGCTGGAACTTACAGTGTTTCATTAACTACTTCGAATTCTGCCGGATCAGATACAGAAACCAAGTCAAACTATATTACAGTCAATCCAATGAATCTTCCTCCAGAGGCAATTTTTCTAGTCAATCAAAGCGAGATTCAACCCAATAGTTCTGTAATTTTCACAAGTCAATCCAGCAACAATCCGAGTGCTTATTCTTGGTCTTTTCCAGGAGGTGTACCTTCATCAGCAAATACAGCTGGCCCTCATGTTATTGCTTACACCAATCCTGGCTCATACGATGTTTCTTTGACCGTTACCAATCCAGCAGGAACGGACACCGAAAACAAAACAGGATTCGTGACAGTGGTTCAGCCAATTTTGGAACCAATAGCTGATTTTACCGTCAATAATGCCACAACACAAATTGGAACGGCCGTTTTAATCAGTAGCATTTCACAAAACGAGCCGACAACCTACCAATGGGCATTTCCGGGAGGGAACCCGGCAACAGCCAATACTGCGGGACCACATTTGGTAAGTTATTCAAATCCGGGAACATATGATGTTTCTTTGTTGGTAAGCAATGAAGTAGGAAGTGATTTAATCACCAAAAATGCTTTTATTACAGTGGATGGAACAGGGAATACAGCTATAGAAGAGTTGCTTATACAGAGAGCCTATGTTTATCCCAATCCTACGGCTGGTCAAATCAACTTGGTTGGCCTGGTCCTTTCAAGGAGTCATTTTGATTATGAGATCAGCGATATAAATGGGAAAATCGTGGCTTTTGGAAAAGAACAATATGTTGCTGATAAAATTTATCAGTTCGATTTAAGCGATCAATCACAAGGCTTGTATTTCCTTAAAATTGAATCGGGAGAACAAAAACAAAATTTAAAGGTGATTTTGGGTAGATAGGTATATGAAAAGTTGCTGGTACTTTTTTGTAAGTACTTCATTGTTTTTTCAATCATTATCTATCAGGTTAACATGATTTCCACGAGTGGCTATGCTACTCGTGGTTTTTTTGTGATTTTATGCAGCAAATGATTATATTTATTTATGAAAAAGCGCCATTTATTTTATACTAAAATCGTCTTTATGCTTTTATTATGTTTCTGTAATGAAATGTTTGGACAAAGCTTTACAAATGTAAGTCAAGCTGCCGGGATTGATTTCTTTATGGAATCTGAAATTTATATGGGTGGAGGTGTTGCTGTTTTCGACCACAACAATGATGGATATGAAGACCTGTACATAACTGGTGGAAACCAGATTGATGCCATTTATGAAAACAATGGAGATTTTACTTTCACTAAGTTGGACCTTGCAATCGGTTTGGAAGAAACCCTCGACAACACTACAGCTGGAGTGCTTACGGCCGACATTGACAATGATGGGGAGCGTGAAATTTATGTTTACACAACCAAAAGAGCAGATTCCCCTTTACTTTTTTCCAGTCCAAATTACCTGTTCAAGAAAAACGATGTTGGAATTTACGAGAATATAATAAGCCAAGCAGGTTTGCTGGATTCTGCAATGACCATGGGAGCAAGTTTTGGTGATTACAATCTAGATGGTTATTTAGACCTTATTGTTGTGGATTACATCGAAGAGGGATTGGTTGGAGATGAATCTGATCCAAGCACATTTTATCAGCACACTTGTTTTGAAAACAAATTTTACGTGAACAATGGGGATGGCACCTTTAGCAATCGAGCTGCAGAATTGGAGTTGGACGATGCTGGCTGTGCGCTTGCCACCTCTTTTACAGACCTCAATGGAGACCACCATCCCGATATTTATGTGGCCAATGATTTTGGTGAATGGGTCAATCCTAACGTTGCTTATCTAAATAATTACCCTGATGATGGTTTTACTAATATCAGTCAATCCAGTGGATTGGACATTTCACTTTACGGAATGGGAATAGCCATTGGTGATTATGATGAAGACCTGGATTTGGATTATTATGTAACCAATATTGGCAGAAATGTTTTGCTGAATAACAATGGCGATGTAACTTTCTCCGATTTGACCGATGAGGCGGGAGTTGCCAATGAATTTCACGAAGAACTTTATGCCACAAGTTGGGGATGCAATTTTGCCGATTTTGACAATGACACCTACCTTGATCTTTATGTCTCTAATGGTTTTATTCCAACAACTTCCTTTAATGAAACGCAAGAAAATGATCCTTGTTTGTTGTACCACAACAATGGAGATGGGACTTTTAGTGAAATTGGCCAATCGTCTAATTTGGCAGATACAAAGATAGGTCGTGGATCAGCAGTTTTTGATTACAATCAGGATGGAGACATGGACATACTGTTGGTCAATGTAAATCCCAATAATGTAGGCAGTGGAAAATTTCGATTGTATCGGAATGATTCAGATTCAGGCAACTGGATTAAATTTAAACTTCAAGGCCTTAAGGCCAATAGAGATGGATATGGAAGCAAGGCATATTTGTATGCCGATGGGCGGGCTTTTGTTCGTGAAATTCAGGGTGGTTCGAGTCACACCTCTCAAAATTCTTCCATCATTCATTTTGGTTTGGGTGAAATTGCAGTGGTGGATTCGGTCAAGATTGTTTGGCCTGGTGCTAGCAGTCAGTTATTGATTGGTCCTGAAATTAATAACTTGCATGAAGTATTGGAAGATACCAGTGACGTCGTTTTAGCTTTGAATGACATAGACGAAAATAGGGGAGTGCAAATAAAACTCATTCCAAATCCAATTTCAATAAATCAAAGTTTCTATTTGACAGGTTTACCAGAAGGAGTTTACTCATTTGAATTGTACAGCATTGAGGGAAAAATGATTCATTCCGGGGCATACATATTGTCAAACCAAAATGATTTTATAAGCAGTTTTACAGATGATTTACTAGAGGCTGGAAGTTATGTTTTAAAATTAAAAAACCCAAAGGAAACCTATTCTATAAAAATGCTTGTTGTTGATTGAAATGTCATTAGAGCGAGAAAGGAAAGAAAGCAAGAAATGAGCGATTACAAAACATTTGAAACAGAACGGTTGTTCATTAGGCCAACCTCTTTAGAAGACGCTGAGTTTATTTTAAAATTGTTAAATACTCCCAAATGGATAGCCAATATCGGAGACCGGAAAGTTCAAAACTTGGAAGATTCAACATTGTACATTAAGACAAAAATAACCAGTCAATTGGTGAAATTGGGCTTTTCGAATTACACGGTGATAAGAAAAGCAGATGGAACCAAATTGGGTTCTTGTGGTCTTTATGAAAGAGTTGGGCTGGATGTTGTAGACATTGGTTTTGCTTTTTTGCCAGAATTTGAAGGGCAAGGTTATGGCACCGAAAGTGCTGCTAGAATATTGAAAGCAGGATTCGAAACATTTAATCAAAATAAAATAAGTGCCATAACAACGAAAGAAAATATAGCTTCACAAAAATTGCTTGAAAAATTGGGATTGACTTTCATTAAAATAATTCGAATACCCAATGACGAGGAGGATTTAATGTACTACGAAATTGAACGACAGAAGACTAGCAATTCATAAAATAAATTTCAATAAACAATACTCAATGAGCGAAATTCGTCCTATTCATCCAGATTTTGAATACTTTCTTGAACTAAAACCCATAACTTTAGGAGCATTATACAAAGCTCTTAGAAACTACGTATTGTCGATCTATCCAGATAGCAACGAGCTGTTTTACCATACACATGCACTCACTTCAGTTTATGCAATTACACCGAAATTAGGAAGCGGTTTTATCCACATTCCTATTTATAACAAACATTTGAATTTGGGTTTCAACAAAGGAAATTTATTAGACGATTCCGATAATTTACTACAAGGAACAGGAAAGTTGATTCGGCACATTCCCATTGAAAAAGTGGAAGATTTCAAGAATAAAAAAGTAGAAAAACTAATTAATAAAGCTGTGGCGTTTTCCTTGAGTGATGTGGAGTTGGACAATTATAAAACCAAGCAAAGCATTTCAAAAATAAAGATGGCCAAATGAATAAGTTTTACGACTTGCCCAAACCATTGCAATGGTTAATCGCAATTGTACTTTTTGCAATGGGAATGGCCATCATGTTGCTTTGGGCTGAAATTAAAGAGCAAAGCTCCTGGTATTATTTATTGCTCTTTTTAATTGTACCTGTGTTTCAGTTTTTGGGCGCTCCATTGTTCACATTATTCGGCTTATACAGGTATTATTCGCCGATGCTTTTAGCTTATGCACCATCCCCTAAAAAACTGGATCTCCATTTGGGAACTTCCTTTGATTATTTTATGATAATGAAAGGAACAAAACCTGGGCCTTCGTGGAGGAATAAAATATTGGAGCATTATCTAGGAGGCTTGCTTAAAATTATCAATGAAATTGAAAATGGGAACATTCCTGAAACCGTTAAGGTCAGTGGAAGCTCCTATTTTTTCAGTGAGCAGTCTGTTATGAAATTGGGTTTTAAGATAAAAAAAGCTGGATTTTTTGTTAAGCTAAATTTACTCTTCAACATTGTAGATTTGATCTGGACTTACTCTTTGGCCTATGCGAAATTGTCCTTTCCAGATCTTCGTGACATAAAAAAGGCAGAAGCTGAAGGTCGTGATTTGGTTTTGAATAAGGATAAAATAGAACGATTATACAATGGTTTGAAAGTTCGTAATGCAAGGTGAGAGGTGCTTGCCTATTTCAACAAACGAAGTGAAGAATATATCAGGTGATTAGGATTTTTCTTTTACTTCGACATTGACACTATCAGATCAAATACAAAAGCCAACATTTTAGGGGCTTGGCTGTGCAAAAATCACCGCATTTTCCAAACATTTCTCCAAAAAAATCGTAGAGCCAAAGTATAAAGATTTACTAAATCCGGCTCACATGAAAACTCCCTCTATCTTCAATAGCAAGCTTTTAGCCTTTCTATTGCTCTGCTTCTTGTCTATTCAAGTTTCAGCACAAGTCATTGCCATTTCTTTAGATGATGGCAGCTTTGGTCCAGGATTGTATTCATTCAATCTTGAAGATCCTCAAGATATTGAATTTATCGGCCCTATGACTGAAACTTATTATCAAAGCGGAGACTTTGATGAACAGGGAAATTATTTGGTTTGTGATTTCAGTCCTAAGCTGTGGTCTGTAAATATGAACACAGGTCAACAAGACCAGATGGGCATTCTAGGAACTCAAATATCGGGCTTAACCTACTCGCCAGTCCTACAAAAGTGGTTCGCCTGTTCTTCTGACAAATTTTATGAAGTGAGTCCTTCCAATGGTCAAGTTGTGTACATAGCTGATATGGGCAATTCTGGTCAAATGTTTTCCATCGCCTCCAATCGATTCGGTCAAATATTCGGTGTCGATGCAATAAACAACAACTTATATGAGGTAAATGCTGCGACTGGTCAGGCTTCAATTATTGGCAATACAGGAATAGAAATTACTTTTGGTTTAGATCTCGCATTTGACCGAAACAATGGAAATTTATATTTATCCTGTTTGGTAGAGGGCTCCAGTGATCCGGTTTTGTATACCATAAATACAAATTCTGGGAATGCAAGCCTTGTAGGTTTTTTTGGTGAAACCGCTCAATTCACTGCATTGGCTATTCCATACTCCCTTCCTGAATCACAATCTGTTAGCGGGCAGATAACCAGTGATGGCCAAGGTGTTGCAGACGCTCTTGTTGAAATTACTGACAATGAATCTGGAGCAGTATTTTACCTAAGCACAAACAGCAACGGGAATTATACACTTCCAAATTTATACAATGGAAACTACACTTTTGACATTTCTGCCGATGGTTTTGGAAACAGCAACGGAAACAGTATTACAGTAAATGCAAGCAACAATGTCTTTGATTTCACCCTGGGATCAGAGGGTACTTTTATCCGTTTTGACATCGTGAATGAAAATGATCAAGCAATTCCAGGAGCTGTTGTCCAAATCAACGATCAATTTCTAACAGCAGATCAAACTGGAAATGCAAGTATTTTTGATGTTGAACCCGGAATTTATGATTTTACAGCCTTTGCAACCGGTTATTACTACAGGAACGATCAAGTTGTTTTAGAAGGAGCCAATACCAGTATGTTGGTGAAATTAATTGAAGACAGCAATGTCGCCCGTGATTTGGTTTTGATAGAGGAGGGCAGTGGAACATGGTGTACGTTTTGCCCCGCTGCTGCCAATGGCTTGGATGACCTAATCGAATACGATTATTCTGTTGCAATTGTCAGTTACCATGAAGATGACAGTTACGAAAATGAGCAAGCCCTGGCAAGATTGGATTATTACAATGTCGAGGGTTTTCCATATGCCATATTTGATGGCCGAAATGAATACAATGGTGGAGGAACAGCCGCAGAAAATCAGTTCAATGCCTACGCCAATATTGTCTTAACTGCAGTTGACAGAACAAGTCCAGTTAGCATTTCAATAGTCAATCCTGTTAAAAACACAGCAGAAAGAAAATTTGGGGCTTCGATCCAAGTGGATGTCCCTGGATTGGCCTATGGAGATGACAATCGTTTGCATGTGATTTTGACGGAGTCTGAAATTCAGGAAAGTTGGTTGGGCATTGATCAAATCAATTTTGTCGCTAGAACTCAATACAAGGGAGCTGATGGATTGAGTATTGATATTTCATCGAAAGGAAACAATCTGTCCATTCCAATCGATTTGGAGATCGACGAAGATTGGAATATCGAGCACATGACTGCTGTTGTTTTCGTACAGGATCGTGAAAGCAAAGAGATTTTAAATGCCAACAAAATTGCTTTGGCTTCAATCCCTGAAGGAGAAGTAATCAGTGCCTTGAAGGAGACAAAGGTGAATCTTGAAATCTTTCCCAATCCTTTTAAGAACCAATTTCAAATAATGGCTCAAGAGCCGATTAAAAGCATTTCTATTTTCGATTTAACAGGTCGTGAAATTTTTAAGAATCCAAATCTGATGCTTGAAAAGACAACAATTAATACGGCTGGACTTCCAACGGGAGTTTATTTACTTGAAATCCAAATGGCAGATGGAACGGTAGTAAAGGATAAAATAGTGAAATCCAGTCATTAATTGGAGCATTAGGCATTGGGCTTGTAAAGCAATACAAATACTAATCAAACACTAATTTTACTTTTATTAATCACTGATATACAGCACTGTATCTTAAATTTGTCTTGTAAAATTCATTTCAAAAAGACACTTTACCAAAAATCATATTTTACAATTTGTTTTATTCTTTGTCTGACAGCTATATATTTGTGGCTCAATGAATAATGATAAAATGAAACAGCTGTATCCCTTAAAGTTCGAAACCATCTACAAGGAAAAGATATGGGGTGGTCAGAAGATTAAGACAATTCTGGGAAAGGATTACGGTGATTTGCCCAATTGTGGTGAAACTTGGGAAATTTCAGGGGTAAAATCCAATATCTCAATAGTTGAAAATGGCGCACTAAAAGGGACAAATCTCAGAGAATTGCTTGATAATTACAAGTACAAACTGGTTGGGGAATCTGTTTATAAAAAATTTGGCAACGAGTTTCCTTTGCTTGTCAAATTCATAGATGCCAATGATGATTTGTCGATTCAAGTTCATCCGGATGATGAATTGGCGAAAACCAGACATGATTCTAATGGTAAAACTGAAATGTGGTACATCTTTCAAGCCGATGAAGGAGCTAAATTGATTACAGGATTCAATCGTCCCTTGGATAAAACTTCTTACTTAAAGTATTTCGAAGAAGGCAAACTATTGGACATTTTGAATGTGGAGGAAGTGAAATCTGATGAAGTTTATTTTCTGCCTGCCGGTCGAGTTCATACAATTGGGAAGGGTTTGCTGCTCGCAGAGATCCAACAAACTTCCGATATTACTTACCGAATTTACGATTTTGATCGTCCGGGATTGGATGGTAAAATGAGAGAATTGCATGTAGAAAAAGCCTTGGATGCCATAGACTACAATTTCTACGATCAATATCAAACCTTATACAAGGACAAAGTAAACGATCCTGTCGAACTGGTCAGTTGTCCGTATTTCACGACCAATAAGCTCAACTTTGATAAGCTCGTTAATCGTGATTACTCAAAATTAGATTCCTTTGTTATTTATGTTTGCATGGAAGGAGCATTCAATTTGCAAGCAGATGATTTTGAAATGAAAGTAGGAAAAGGAGATGCCATTCTAATCCCTGCATGCATTGAACATGTCAAGTTAGATCCAATTGGAAGTTTTAAAATTTTGGAATCTTATGTTGGAGTTTTGGATGTTTAAGTTTTTTTGAACCAAGGCAGTTCATATAGCTGCAAATATCAACTATGTGCACGATTTCACTATGTATTTATAAATCTGAACCATATAGTTCATATAGCAACACATCGCTTTTTTTGACTCAAAGGAGCATTCGAAAATCCAAAAATCCAAAAATCCAAAATGGAACAGTCCCTAATTAGTATTCTGATGCCTGTGAAAAATTCTTCCAGGTACTTGACAGACTGTTTGAATTCCATCCTAAATCAGACGGAAGAAAATTGGGAATTGATAGCCGTCAATGATCATTCTACAGATTCCTGTGAAAGTATTTTAGCAGACTTTTCCGAGAGAGATGAAAGGATTAAATACTTCAACAACACAGGTTCAGGAATCATATCCGCTTTGAGATTGGCTTATGAGAACAGTAAAGGGGAATTCATCACAAGAATGGACTCGGATGACCTAATGAGCTCAGATAAATTGCAATGCTTGAAAAAGGCATTGCTAGACCATGGAGCAGGGCATTTGGCTGTGGGATTGGTGAAATACTTTTCAGAGACTGGATTGGGCGAAGGTTATGAAAGATATGAACAATGGTTGAATGGCTTGAATGGAGTGGGCAATGCTTTTAGTGAAATATACAAAGAATGTGTCATCCCATCTCCATGCTGGATGCTCCACCGAAATGATTTGAATCTTTGCGCTGCTTTTATACCAGACCGTTATCCAGAAGATTATGACCTTTGTTTTCGGTTCTATAAGGCTGGCTTGATTCTTATTCCAAGCAACAAAGTTTTGCATCATTGGCGAGATTATTCTAATCGAACTTCTCGCACAGATGAAAATTACAAAGACAATCGGTTTTTAGACATCAAACTCGATTACTTTCTGGATTTGGATCGCAATCTCGATTCAGAGTTGATCTTGTGGGGAGCTGGAAAAAAAGGAAAATACTTGGCAAAAAGAATGATAAACATGAATTGTGAATTTGAGTGGATTTGCAACAATGAAAATAAGATTGGTCGCGAAATTTATGGTAAAATATTACAAAGTGAGGACCGCCTTAATGCAGGGAACAAAACTGCTGTTCAGATAATAATTTCTGTCGCTCAAAGGGCAGAACAAGGAATAATTGAAAAAGATTTAATTGAACAAAAACTTGAAAAGGCCAAAGATTATTTTTTCTTTTGTTGAATTGTAAGGACCTTTGGATTTTTAGACATTTAAAATGTGTAATACTTTGTTGCTAATTCTAAACATCTAAACATCTAAACATCTGAATGTCTGAAATTCTAAATATCAAAACATCATGATCCGACAACATTTAATTTCAATCTTCGACAGAGACATTAAAAAGCTGATAAAAGAAATGAGGCTTTTTAAAAATGAATCTGATTTATGGGAGACTAGAGGGAAAATTTCTAATTCACCAGGAAACCTTGCCTGCCATATAGTTGGTAATCTGAATCATTTTATTGGACATGCATTGGGAAAAACAGATTATAAAAGAGACAGACCTTTGGAGTTTTCAATTAAAAATGTGCCAGTTGATCAGATCGTTAAAGGTTTGGAAGCGGCCAATGCAATGGTCAAAGATGTCTTGTCAAATCTGGATGATGAAACGCTGAATGGAATTTTCCCTTTGAAGGTGTTCTCCGATAAGGATTTGCCAACGATGTTGTTTTTGGTTCATTTAACCACCCATTTGTCTTATCATTTAGGGCAAGTAAATTATTACAGAAGAGGTATTGTTGAAGAGAAGCCTGCATAGCAAACGAGACAAATACAATAGTTTAAATATCTGATGCTTCTGGTTTGACAATTCTTATGAAGAAGTCTTTGTCAAGATATTTTTTCTTGAGTTCAATAACTATGTCGTATTGTTTTAACTTTTCGTGTTCCAAGGGATCATCTGAGTTGCTTACCATATATATTTTAGGAAGCTTTTCGCCCAAATCAAGTTTTTTTATTTCATTCAAAAATTCCCAGCCATTCATTTTTGGCATATTGATATCGAGAAAGATAAAATCAGGCCAGTTTTCCAAACTATTTTCTACCAATTGTTCCTTCATGAAAACGAGTGCATCAGCTGCGTACAAATATTCAGAAACAGAAGATTTATCCATACCTGCAAGTTCTATCATCATTTTATGATAAAAATGAGTCGTTGGATCATCATCGATCAGCATAATGTTAGGGTGATTCATAGAATATTGGGTTAAAAGCTCGTGGGATGTAGCTTCAAACATTTAACTGTTATTTTTTGTGTTCCTAATTTATCAAACAATCTGGGAAACAATTATAGACCTTGTTTCTAAATTCTTAATTCCTTGTATTTATACTTTGAAAACGAATTTAATGTTCTCTATACAATGGTTATTTTGACTAAATATATCAACAAAAATTAAGAAATTCCCAAAATGAGAATTCCTAGTCAATTTGAAATTTACAACCATTTACTATACTCAATATACAAAAAAAGTCTAAAACTTAATTGGTGTAAAGCTCGCATAGTATGTCCCAAAAACGGAAAGTTATCGAATGTCAAGTTGTTGCATTCAAATTTAAACAAATGCATGGCTATTATTGTTCACGAAAGGCTTGTTCACAGCAAATCTACCATTGCTTATCTATAAAACTCTTGCATTGAAGGTATCACCACCTTTTAGTGTTCCATTCTGAACCCCTTTTGTAAACCACCTGGCTCTTTGTTCCGAAGTACCATGTGTAAAGGAATCAGGAACAACATATCCTTGACTTTGCTTTTGGATTCTATCGTCACCAATTGCATGTGCTGCATTTAATGCCTCATCAATATCTCCTTCTTCTAAGAATCCATTCATTTCATGACCATACCTCGCCCATACACCAGCTAAATAATCAGCTTGTAGCTCAAGACGTACTGAAAGATCATTGTATTCTTTCTGGCTTACTCGGCCTTTTTTCGAATGCACGAAATCAGTATAACCCAATAGCTTTTGCACATGGTGAGCGACCTCATGGGCAACCACATAAGCCATAGCAAAATCACCAGGAGCTTTAAATCTGTCCCTTAATTGTTTATAAAAGCTAAGGTCTATGTAAACTTTTTCATCTCCCGGGCAGTAAAATGGTCCAGTGGCTGCACTTGCATGTCCACAAGCTGATCCGATTTGACCATCAAAAATAACCAATTTCGGCTCACGGTATCTTTGACCCAACTGTTCAGCAAATATCTTATTCCAAACATCTTCTGTATCTTTCAGCACAACACCAACAAATTCTGCTAGTGCATCGTCTGCTCTATTGCCCGGCTGGGCACCACTTTGTTGAATTTGAGATTGTCCTTGCTGTGATTGTGTAGCCACCTGATTTAATATTTGACCTACATCACCACCAAAGAAAAGTGCCAAGCCCAACATAAGGATGGTCCCAATTCCAATGCCTCCAGCAACACGTTTCATGCTCTTGCCTCGATGATCTTCTACATTTCTACTTTTTTCTCGTCCTTCCCAACGCATATTGTTATTGTTTAATTTGTTGATTGTTTTTATCAAATTTAAAGTTTTTTATTAAAAGGACATAGAATCCATTTTATCTTTGCTTTAAATCTCAATATTTTGAACGAAAAAAAGTCCAATACGTTTATTCTGCCTGTTAAAAAATGGTTAGAGAATGTTGTCATTGCCCATAATTTCTGCCCTTTCGCAAAGGGTGAATTCATCAATGAAACAATTAGATATTCCCTTTTCTTTGAAAAGGATGATTCAACAATAGAAGATTACATATTGAATGAAATTAGAATGTTATCGAAATTTCCGGAAATTGAGACCAGTTTGTTGATCCTGCCAGATTCTTATCAAAACTTTGAAGACTATCTGGATTTACTAGAGGTGGCTAATGAGCTGTTAGAAGAATTTGATTTCCTTGGAATCTTCCAAATTGCGAGTTTCCATCCCAATTATCAGTTTGGCGGCACAGAACCAAATGACCCTTCTAATTTTACGAATCGTTCTCCTTATCCTATTTTACATATTTTGAGAGAAGAGAGCCTAAGTCGTGTAATAGATGCTCATGGAAATACAGAATCTATTCCACAAAGGAACATCGAATTCTGCAATGAAAAGGGATTGGAATATATGGAGAACTTATTTAAAAGCTTAAAGTAATGGATGCGAGAAATTAGATTAGTCAAAGATCGAGATTTGATTTAATCGAGACTACCTTCCCTTTCTAGCAAATTATCATCGTAAAGACCATCAATGAAATATATTGCTTCTAATAAATTCAAATCTTTTTGATTCTTCTTTAAAGCTGCCTGTCTCGCTTTACTTAATTTTTTATAAAGCATTTCACATAAATAGTCATAACCTAGTACATCTATTTCCGACCTTTTGATAAAAAGTGGCTTTGCCAATTGTTTCAACCACTTTGGCGTCTTGCTTTTTATCTTAGTGCTCAGTAGTTCCTCTTTATTGGTGTGAAATATATTTTCATGGTAAATGTTAATGTCCTTTGGTTCAAAAAGATATTCGCCTAAGTAAGATTTGTAAAGCTTGCAATCTTTTCGAAACTCATAGGGTACTGTGTTCCAAAATTCAATGAAGTCTTTATCCCATAAGGGCATTAACCAATTCAATTCGAAAAATTCAAATGCTCGCATTCCACCAATGTGATAACGAGAAGTCCGTTGTTCAATTCCCCAGTTTTCCATTTTATTTAGCCAATCCGTTTTGTCAGATATTTCACCTTTAGGCAAAGTTTGATCTATCAGTTTGGCAAGAGCTGTCCGATCGATCAATGGATTTTCTTGATTGAAAAATTTTGGCTGTTTTGAAATGTATTTTATCAAACCCGCTCTTGAAATTTCTATTCCTTCAAATTGAATGGCGTTGGGTAGCCAATTGCCACTTAGAATGTCCCCGCCGAGACCGGATAAAATGAAAGCCTTGGCTTGGATCAGCCCCTTTTTCTTTAAGTCTGCCAAGGCCAAAAAGTCTTGTTCATATACCAACCCGAACCCATTGAAGGCAGCGGTTTCATATTTCTGATAGGAGTTGGAGAAGTAATTTTCAAAAAGGTCTTTATTGAATTCGATAAAATGCCATTCGATCTTTAATTTTTCACAAACTGCTTTGGCAATTTTATCCTCAAAAGAATCTTTTCGACCATAGGTAAAACAAAGGATGTTTTTATGTTTCAATTGATGCAACATGGCCAATATAAACCTGGAATCATATCCACCACTTAAAGGAATAATGACTTGTTGATCACCAATAAATTCCAATTGCCGCTTAAAAACTTTAAGACTGATTCGATGCAGCCTTTCTTTGAAATGCAAAAGGAGACCTGTGTTTTTTGGCTGTTCAAAATTCGGATGGTATTGTTCTATTGTTATTTGACCATCCACAAAATGAATCAGGCTTCTGGATTCCAAGCGTTGGTATTCCTTGGCAATACTTTGCGAACCAATGGTAAAGCCAGAACAGATAAATGAATTGATTTGCGGATCATCCTTGTCCAGTAATTTTTGATTGTTGAAATCTATTTCATTGCTTTCGGCAAAGGATATTTTGTTGTCTTTTATTTTATACAAAAGTGGAAATGTAGCCATCAAATCTGAGGCGGCCAAACTTTCGTTTTCAAGGTGGAGGACCAGCGTGAAAAAGCCGTTTAATTCTAGCAAAAAATTTCTAAAACCTTGCTTGTTTGAAATGCCTTTCAAATGTTCGATTAAATCACGGGAGCTCAATTTTTTACCATTGTAAAATGCAAAGCCTCTGGCCATACATTTATTGGTCTCATCGGTCTGCCAAGGATAGATTTTATGATTGTAGATCGGGTTCATTCGATGGCTCTAAAGTAGGATAAATATAAGTGTTATCATAATCGAACAAATTCGATAAAATGCTGCTTTTGAAAAATATGCTGTATTTTTTTTCAATATTCAATTTTACCGCTATATTGACAAAATGTACGAAAAGAAACTAAAGATTTACGATGAAATAGTGGCTCTTTGTCCTGAAATAGAAAGAAAGGGAAAGACTATGGCTTATACTTCCTCGAATGGTTATATGTTTTCTCTGTTAAACAAAGAAGCGGAAATTGGTATCCGGCTTTCAAAAGAAAGCCAGGAAATTTTCAAGGAAAAATATGATTCTACAATTTTTAAATCTCATGGAGCAGTCATGCGCGATTACGTTTTGGTAACAGATGCTATGTTAACGGATTTAAAGATGGTGGCCAAATACTTAAAAGAAAGTTATGCTTATGTTAATTCCTTGCCACCAAAAGCAACAAAAAAAAAGAAATAACTGTTCATTATTTCGGAAAGCCTTCAGGAGTTAAATCAAAAGAACGTAGCTTAAACTTGAGATGTACACCTGGTGAACTTTTATGAAACGAAGGAAAAATGCTTAATTTAAGAGGCATAACTAAACAACCAAGATTAATTCTAAAAATATTTTTGAAATTTTATAGTATGGATTTAAATGATTTGTGGATCGGAGATAAAGTAAAGATGATTTCTAGTGGAGAAATTGGTAAGTTTGAAGGAGTCGATCCAAGCGGTATGGCAAACGTAAGAATAGGAAAGGAGCTTAAGCTTGCTGCCCCAAGTGACCTAATGCAAGAAGAGGATGAAGATGTATTCATTCAACCGAAGAAGAAGGTGCAAAAGGGTAAAGATTTCAATTTTGAAATAATGGAAATGGCTTCTTTTAACAGAAAGTTTGATCTGCACATGGAATCCTTCAATGATTATGAACCTAGAAGTTGGCCAAGTGGTGAATTGGATTTTCAAGTTTACAAATGTAGAAATTACCTCAAAGAAGCCATTAAAAACAGAGTACCTCGTGTGGAAATAATCCACGGTCGAGGGAAAGGCATTTTGAAAAACGAAGTGATGAATTTGCTTTTTGTTTTCGATGAAGTGAAAAGTGTGAATCGACATGAGCATGAAGGGATGTTAGAAGTTTGGTTTGATTATGTTTAAGGTAGCGGCTTTGGGTTTTTGCCTGTAGCTTTTGGCTTTTTGAAATCAGCATCCGTTGCCCTTTTAAATAAGGTGTTAGGACTTTCCATTTGGATTGGTAATCAATAATTTTTCAATCAATATTTAGTATGAAAAACATTTTTATAACAGGAACAAGTTCTGGCTTGGGGAAAATCATGGCAGAGCATCTTCATGCTGCAGGCTACAAAGTAGTCGGGAGTTCTAGAAATCCAAAAGGGGACAGTCCATTCCCTAGTCTGGCACTTGACATTACGAAGGATGATTCTGTTGAAAATGCAATTGAAAAATTTGTGAAAGAAAATGGAAAAATTGATGTTTTGGTTAACAATGCTGGATATGGAATTTCAGGTTCTATAGAAGAAACCAAAATGGAGGATGCCATTTCCCAAATGGACAGCAATTTCTTTGGTACAGTGCGAATGAACAAAGCGGTGCTTCCTCATATGCGAAAACAAAAAGAGGGATTAATCATCAATGTCAGTTCTATTGGAGGATTATTGGGATTGCCTTTTCAAGGGTTTTATTCTGCTAGCAAATTTGCCTTAGAGGGCTATACAGAAGCCTTGCGAATGGAGACCAAGGATTTTAATGTCAAGGTGGTCAATGTCAATCCTGGGGACTTTAAAACTTCTTTTACGGCGAACAGAGTGTTTACAGAAAATCCCGACAGTGTTTACAATGAACAATTTAAAAAAGCGGTTGAGATATTCGAAAAAGATGAACAGAGTGGGGCAGACCCCATCGAAGTCGCCAAATTGATTGAGCGATTGATAAAAAAGGAATCTGGTCACAAAGTCCGATACTTAGTAGGGGCGCCAATCCAGAAATTGGCTGTCTATTTAAAAGGAATTTTAGGAAGCAGAATCTTTGAAAAAATTATTGCAGGATCTTATTCCTAAAATGCATTTGCTCTCCAAGTTCTTTCATCAAGTGCTGTCTCCAAGTGCTCATCCAAATTGTTCTCTACAAGTGTACTATGCGGCAAGCAATCCTGTGGTTCAATCAACAACACAAACTAGGTTGATTTAGGTGGTTAAATACCTTGAGGTTCAATCAAAAAATCACCCCAAAGTTAAAATAGAAGTTCCTTCCATCGGCTGGAATGATTCCTGGTCCTGGATAGGCATTGGCTCTTCTGGTAAAATAATAGTTATTCCATAAGTTGTTAATTCCTGCTCCAAATTTAAATTTCTTAATTGTGTAATCCAAAGACAGATCCTGAACATGATAAGAAGGGATGAGGCCAACTGTGGCATGCGGTACCAATTCTGCATTTGTTGCATCGCTGTATTGTTCGTCTACAAAAGAAAATTGATAAGATACTTTCAGATTTTTGTATTTGAAATTAAAACCCGTCTTTATATTTATTGGTGGAATAAGCTCCACATTGTTGCCTTCAAAAAAGCTAAGTCCGCTGAGATATTTTCCATTCAGTAGGCTGAAATTTATGAAATGATTCAATGAAATCTTGTCTTGTTTTTTAGGTGAAATAAGCGCACTTTCGATGAAAGATTCCAAGCCGATTATTCTGGCATTTCCGATATTGGTCCTGAAAGCAACCCCTTCCAAATCGCCTATGCCAATTCTATTCTTATAACTTAGGTAAAACAAACTAAAGTCAAATCGGATTCTGTTTTTCAAAGCCTTTCCCCTGAAACCCAGATCAAAATTGAAACCTTTTTCATCCATCAATAAAGAGTCAACAATCAAGTTGGGATTGGAAATAGCCAGGTCACTGAAATTGATAGATTTGTAGTTTTGAGAGAAATTGGAGTAAACTTCAAGGCTTGGGTTGACCTTAAAAGAACTACCAATTCCCAAAAGCGGGAAAGCTCTTTTTTGTTCTTTTTCCTGCTCAAATTTCTGATCAAAAATTAACTCTCCACCAGAGAAGACCCTTGACTTGTAGTAGCCCATTGAAGCTGTCTTGATGTATTCAAATCTAAAGCCTGGCGTGATGTTCCAATTGTCAGTGATGTTGAAAAGATTTTCTGCAAAGAATGAAATGTTTTGGCTGGGAAATTCATAAGAAGATTTTTCGGGCTCCAATTCATTTAGGAAATAAAAATCTGGACCACTCTCATTGTTTGCATCACCTTGCATAGATTGGCTGTAGCCATTATAATAGCGAAAGCCCAGCAAAAGAGTGGAGTATTTTTCCTTTATTTTATATCGATGAATCAAACGGGTTTCATTTCCAAAGTTTTGATACTTGCCTTTGATTAAATCTCTTTCCAAACCAGAATCGGGTCGGTTTATTCTACTCAAAACACCCAATGCATCTCTTTGTGCATGTAGCATAAAAGTTTTATTGTTGATCTTGGTTTTATCTGAAATTTTATAATCCAAATTCAAGGAGAATAAATTCCAATTGACTTGAAACCAATTTCTTTCTCGCTTAGATTGTCTAGGGTTTTGGTTAAATTCAAAATCAACCAAACCACCAGCTTGTTGAGCCAAATAATCCATGTGGGTATATTCAAAGGAAACATTAAGCTTTTCACTGTACTGTAGGCTTAAGTTAGCGAAGGCGGTATTCTGATGAAATTCGGAATTTGGTCGGAAGCCATTTCCTTGTTTTCTTTGGTAGAATGCGTAGTAATTGAAATTTTTATATTGCCCTCCAATGCTGTTGAAACTATTGAGCAATCCCCATGAACCGATGCTGTTTACACTGACAAATTCAAAAGGTTTAGCAGGGTTTCCTTTCTTTAAAATGAAATTTAACAAGCCGCCAAATTGTGGTCCATATTGTAGGGATGCTGCACCCCTGACTATTTCAATCTTTTTCAATGCAAGTCCCGGAGGAGTATAATAACTTTCAGGATAGCCCAAAGCATCCGCGCTTATATCGTAACCATTTTGCCGAGTATTGAAACTAGAAGTACGATTGGGATCAAGCCCTCTTGATCCAATACTCAATTGCAATCCTGCACCATCACTTTCCCAAATATTCAATCCGGCAACGTCCTTGTAAATTTGCCTAGAATTATTGGTAGCGAGATTTGCCGTAATATTTTCTAAATCGATAACTTCACTTTTCTTCGACGCATAGATGGCTGTTCCTTCCACATTTCTCAATTGCCTCGAACTAAAATTTTCATCTTGTTCAGAACGGACTTCAATCTCCTTAATGTCTACCTCTAAGGTCGAAAGAAAAATATCTTTGGACAGTTGCTCGTCTTTTTGGACGAGAATTTCCAGACGAGAATTTTCGTAGCCGTCCGCAAAGAAATTCAAATAATAAATTCCTTGATCGAGCTTTTCAATTTCATACTTTCCTTTTTTGTCACTTTGCAAATAGACGTTTTGATTTTCTAGAAATATACTGGCTTCAGAGATGGGCTGTTTGCTATCGGCATCCAATATGAATCCTGTGATCTCTGCATTTTGCCCAAAAGCAGTTGTGCAAAAAACACAAGCAGCTATTGCGAACAAACAAAGTAGGTTGCGGGTCAGTATTGTAAATTTCATTCTATATGTGCCTTCTCCAATCATAAGTCCAAATGCTTAATCCAATTCTTTTTTTGGAATCCGTCTTTTATTTCAGTTAAATCTACTTTGGAATCAATGAATTCTTGACTACTTCTTCCGTTCAAAGCAACGAATGAATCTACCGTCACTTTTGGTTCTTTTATCCCATGTTTTTGCTGAAATTCTCTTTCTAGAAAGTGAGCAAATTGCAGAATGAAATCTGCTTGTATGGACATTTGTTTTTCTTGAAATCTGTTCAAATAATTCCCATTAACTATTTCAGATTTTCTACCACTTTCGGGGTCTATTACCTTAAAGGTGGCCAGGCCATTTTTTTCAACAAGCATTACCCTCCAAGAAAATCGGTATCCTTCCTCTGTCCACTTCACATCACCATTGTAGGCCAAGTGCCTCATGGGCAGGAAGATTTGCAGCAGAATAAAACAAGCGACAACGATGGATAAGGAGCAATTGGCAAAACTGCGGTATTGAAAATTACTTTTCGATTTGTTTTGATAACCTATTTTGGATAAAAGCTTTTCATGAAATTTGCCCGGAAAGAATACCAAAGTGCTGAAAATCATTATAACAGGAAA
Source organism: uncultured Chitinophagales bacterium (assembly GCA_937927195.1). GTDB lineage: Bacteria > Bacteroidota > Bacteroidia > Chitinophagales > UBA2359 > JAHDGP01. The sequence continues at coordinate 988 of CALBCY010000069.1, read as the reverse complement.
TAGACCAATATTAAATAAAAGCTTGGTCATTAAATGAAAAATCACGACAGCGAAATAAGCCACTTTTCGACTAAACTTATTTAACAAGAAAAATGAAATACTGCAATCATAAATTGCACCAATCCAAGAAAAAATATATGGAACCAATGGCAAACCTAAAATGATTCCCAGCCCTTGTTTGCTTGATCGCTCCTTTAGCCAAACGCTCATTGGCATTGCATTGATGAGCCAGTCGTAATTTATTTTTGCTAGGCCAGCGTAGGTATAAACAATGACTAATTGAAATATTAAAATATTGATACACCAAGCTGGAATCTTTTGCATTTCATCGCAAATACCCAATTTTACATCCAGTGAAAAAGCTTTGTTTGCTGGAAGCAAAATCAATAGAAAAGCAAACAAGCATACCAAATAATAATGATTGAGGTAGTTGCTGGCGTCAATCAATTCTGAATAAGTAAAAGTGCCAAAAAACACAATTGCTGCTGGCTTATAAAGTAAACCGACAGCAATCATTAAGGAAGAAAGAATTATAGCAAAGAACAGCGTGTACATTGCCCAGGGTTCCAGAACTTTCACCCACTCAAATCCATAGTATTTGAAGAAGAAGCTTGGTTTTAAATATAGTTTTTCAATCCAACCCATGTACCAAAATCTGATCCCACCATAAGCCATTAACAAACCAAACAAGATTCTAAAGCTGATCAATGGAGCAATAGAAACCGGTTGGTTGATGAGATTTTTGAATAGCATTCTAAAATCACAAAGGTTCGATATGGAGGATGCATTTGTCAAATGCTTGAAATTGTTTTATTTAAAAAAATCTGTTCTCAATGTCTATTCGGAGGTCTGGATGTTTAGAATTTCGGATGTTTAGATATTTAATCCAATAGTCCTATGCTCTTTCGTCCGCAGGAAAAAACTTAATCTGAATCGCTAGGGTTGTCAACATAAGTAATGGAAATGCACAAAGCTGTAGGCAAATCAG